>JAGWBG010000251.1:0-2863 GCA_021296015.1 Dehalococcoidia bacterium
GGGGAACCACTTAAAACCCCTCATATCGGCCCCCATACTGAGTACGAAGCAGCTTTCGAGCCGGATACCATGCCTCCAGTTTCTGGACTCCCGCTCCCGCTGGAATGACGGGTTAAACAGCGTTACGTTGCACTTATTCAGAGTGTTCCTAGCTTTCCGGAGAGTCCGATCGCCGTTCAGAGTGGGAAAGCTCCAGAGTGCCGGGGAGTAGCTCCAAAAATTGGGTTACTATTTGTGCCGTTGCCCCGAAGATCAGGTGCTCCTTGTAGGCGTAGCTGTAGGCCTTGGACACCCTTCCATCCACCCATCGCGCCTCTTCCCTACGGTTTGCCGGACTCATGAGCTCCACCACCGGCACCTCAAGGACCTCGGCAATCTCGACCGGGCTGGGTTTGAACGGGTAGGGATATGGTATGGTCCCTACAAAGACACGTATACCGAATTGAGTCCGCGTGACCACGTCATCAAGGTCACCCAGAACGGTAACGTCCTCCGGCCTTATACCCATTTCTTCATGGACCTCCCGCAGCGCCGTGTCAAGGAAGTCCCGGTCTTCAGGGTCTTTACTGCCCCCTGGCAGCGAGATCTCTCCCTTATGATGCTCCACTCCGTCCGTTCTCTTCTGAAGGAGGATACAATACTTGCCGTCCTTTGGGTACATAAGGAGCAGGACAGCGGCCGGCATCAGGGACTGGTCGCGGACAGTCACCTTCTTGCGGGCCGAGAGTACGCCCCCAATCATTCCTTCTATGGTGCTATCCGACATATATTCCCCTGGGTTAGAACGCGCCTCTTAGATGTGCGACAAAGGCACATCTGCCCCTATTCAAAGATGGAAGAAACCACCTCTTCAGCGCTCTTGTGGAGCTCCTGGTCATCGGTGAGAGCCCATACAACGGCTACCTGGCAAGCTCTCCTAGCAGGAATGCCTTGGGCTATGAGTTTCCCCGCGTAAATGAGCAACCGCGTGCTCGCACCTTCGTTGAGGCCATGTTCTCTGAGGTTGCGTATCTTCTCTCCCAGCTTGGCAAGGGACTGAGCGTCCTCGTTAGAGCAGCCGCTCTCCCTCTCAACGACCTCGGCCTCTATCTCCCTGGGGGGGTAATCGAACTCCAATGCGATGAAACGTTGGCGGGTACTGTGTTTGAGGTCTTTAAGGGCGCTCTGGTAGCCAGGGTTGTAGGATATAACCAGGAGGAACTGGCTGTTGGCTTCCAATACCTGGCCCCTCTTGTCCACGGGTAGAATACGGCGGTGGTCCGTTAGAGGGTGGATAAGTACGGTCGTATCCTTCCGCGCCTCAACTATCTCATCAAGGTAACAGATGCCGCCCGCTTTGACAGCCCTGGTCAGTGGACCATCCATCCATCTGGTCCCATCAGACTCCAGAAGGTACCGGCCTACCAAGTCGCTGGCCGTAAGGTCTTCGTGGCACGCTATTGTGACCAGAGGTATGGGGTTTGCGTCTCGCGCCGCCTTGCCCCGCTTCTTTACCGTCGTGAGTGGGCGTCCCAACTTCCAGGCCATGTGCTCTATGAATCGGGTCTTACCGCAGCCCGTTGGCCCCTTCAGAAGGACAGGCAACTGCTGGTGATAAGCTGCCTCAAAGAGCTCCATCTCGTCGCCAACGGCGTGATAATAGGGTTCGTCCTGGAGTACGTATTCCTCTATGGCAAACTCATTGTAGTCAGTGGCGACTTCACTAGTCATGTCTACTCGACCTTTCCTTTCACTCTATCAGCCCAGAGGAATTTTATCTCCTCCAAGAGTTCATCCATGCTGCCAGAGTTGCGCACCGTGACATGCGCATGTTTGGCCCTCTCCTCATGGGAAAGCTGAGAGCGAATCCTGCTCACCGCCTCCTCTTCAGAGAGATTATTTCGTTGACGAAGCCGATTTATCACTTCCCCTTCCGGGGAATGGGTGACCCATACCTCATCAACCAAAGAGTTCCAACCGGCCTCTATGAGCACGGCGGCCTCAAGTACCACCAGATCTTCTCCCTGTTGGCGGAGGAGGTCAATCTTCTCCTTGACCATTTCAGCCATTCTGGGGTGCATCATCGAGTTGAGCCTTGCCCTTGCATCCGCGTCGTTGAATATGATAGCTCCGAGCCGTTTCCTATCTATCTCATCCGAGGGTCCCAGTATACTCTCCCCGAAAGCGGCTACGACTTCCCGCCATGCCGGAGAATGGGGCCGGTAGGCCTCATGCCCCACCAAGTCGGCATCTATCACTGTCGCTCCCCACTCTCGCAAAATACGGGAGACCTCACTTTTTCCAGTGCCGATGCCTCCCGTAAGACCAATAACTAGCATATTGTTACCTAGGACCGGAGGCCCTTGCAGGGTCAGATTAGACCTCATTCTACCAACCCTTTGAGAGCCATGCAACCCCAAAGCGCAAGATTGTTCACCTCATCAGGGAATCATCGGTCATACTGCGTTCGCTAGGGTAGCTCCATCTTGATTTCACCGTAACGTTGCCGATAGGCATCTTTGAGAGCGTTGAACTTGTTCCGGTAAGCGGCGTCGTTGATTGGCTGTGTCGTCATTATCACGGCATCTTCTCGATTATCCGTGTAATAGCCCTTTCTTATGCCGACATTCAGGAACCCGTACTTCTCGTACAGCGCTTGGGCTACAAAATTCGAGACCCTGGCCTCCAGGCTCATTACCGTAGCATCGCGCGCCATTGCCAACTCAATGGAGCCTATGATAAGCAACTCTCCAATACCCTTACCTCGCGATGCCTCCTCCACGGCGATACCCGTAATATGGGCTTCCCCGGACATAAACCAGAGGCCGACGAAGCCAAGGAGGGTGCAATCAGTGTCTTCGGAAGACGTTTTATCGGAGAAGGA
>JAGWBG010000251.1:2905-3469 GCA_021296015.1 Dehalococcoidia bacterium
CTCCGTTAACTATTCATTTAGGGCATGGTCTGTTCAATCCTTTTGGCTCCCATGCAATCAGGTACAAGGCCAATCGGTTATCTAACTCACGCTTGAAAGGGGTCGGAGGCCAGAGTGTTGGAAAGGCCTGCCTCTCTACCCTGGCTACACAGCTAATATCCTCAAGCCTTAAAGGCCGAATCTGCACATTCATGGACAAATGCTCTCAATAAAAGGGCAACCACATCTTACCATAAAGAGGCTTGATTTCAACAAATGCGAGTGCTTCTTAGATATTGAATTTAGACTCACATATCCTATACTATCCCGTTGAGCCAAAAGGATTGAACAGACCATGCCCTAAATGAATAGTTAACGGAGAGTGGGCTCCCACCCTACGGAGGTTGGTTGATGAGGACCCCTAATTGGAACAGAATTCGTCGAAGCCCAATCAAGGCTATACCAACAGGATTGGGCCTCATATTACTATCAATATTTTCCCTGCTAATTATTGTGGCTTGTGATGGAGACGATGCCACTGAGACCCCAACCGGGTTCCCAACAGCCATACCTCCCACCGCAACC
>JAGWBG010000252.1 GCA_021296015.1 Dehalococcoidia bacterium
TCTTACCGGTGCCTGTCTGGGCCTGGCCGACCACGTCTTTCCCTGCTCGTACCAGGGGGATTATCTCCTCTTGAATGGCCGTAGGAGCCGTATATCCCATATTTTCTAATGCGCGCCCTATCCCTGCCGATACGGGAAGCGCACCAAATAATTGCTGCTCGTGCCGGGGTTCGGATGAGGAAGCTGTTGACCGAGACGGGCGGGGCTTCTTGGGGTGAGTGGGTCTGGGTGACGGTTTCGAGGCTCGTGAGGAGGAACCCGATGTATCCTGCGGCTTGCTTTCCTGAGTGGGAGCGGGTTTTACCGGGGGGCCGTCGCTAGCAGGGGGACCGGGTAGTGGTGACGGTGATACCTTTGGGTTGTTGGTGGTCAAGATACCGTTGAGTTTACGGATTAGTGTGCCGAGAATTAGTGTTACCTCCGATGGTATGGTCTGGTGGAAGGGCGGGAGTAGGTGAGGGAGCGGAATCCACCTGCGGGTGACACTCCATAACCTAGTCCTACTTATAATCCTAGCGCACCCTACCACTTGTGAAAATCTTAACATAATGGGTGAGGTTTGTACAGTGTAGGTGATTCTTAGAGCGACAGGTTGAACGGCGGAAGTGATGGTGGTATGGTTTTAATTGATCGGGACTTCCCCGGGATCCCAATCTCAAGGTGATTCAGACTCCATGCCCCCCGACAGACCCAATGGGCCAGTCGCGCGGAGGGCCTATGAACAGAGATGAAGTCCTCAACACTCTAAAGGCTCACAAGCCGACTCTTGGGGAGCGTTTCGGCATAACCGGGCTTGCCCTGTTCGGCTCCTTTGCCAGAGACCAGGCCAACGACAAGAGCGACGTGGACATCCTGGTCTGGTTCGACACGCCAGCTACGTCCAGGTCATATTTTGGTGTACAGTTCTACATCGAAGACTTGCTGGGCTGGCCTGTAGACCTAGTTACCGACAAGGCGTTGCGTCCCGAGATACGTCCGTACGTGGAGAGGGACGCGATAAATGCCTGATGACCAGCACGTTGGATAGGTACTTCGGGCTTTTGGAGGCAATTGTTTGTTACAGGAGGTCAGATAACGATGCGAGCTATAGATATGCACGTACACGTGCCGCGCCAGCCGGGTCTGCCTGAGATAGGTATTGAAGCACAGCTACAACGGTACTTTCGGGTCACGGACCCTCCCCATGATGCCAAAGATATGGCGGCCAAGTACAAGGAAATGGACATCCTCGGGGTCATATTCTCCGTTGATACTGAGACATCTACCGGCGAGCCGCCGGACACCAACGACTATGTGGCAAGCAGCGAAAAAAGCAACCCGGAACAGTTCATAGGGATCGCTAGCGTTCACCCCTGGAAGGGCAAGGCCGCGGTACTGGAGCTAAGGGACTCAAGCTGCATCCGGTGCATCAGGCTTTCTTCCCCAATGACACCCACTTTTATCCCCTGTACGAGAAAGCTTCTGAGCTTGGCGTTCCCGTACTGTTCCACTCGGGCTTTGCCGGAGCGGGTGCCGGTACGCCAGGCGGGTCCGGGCTGAAGCTGAAGTACAGCGCTCCCATACCTTGCATAGATGATGTTGCAGCCGACTTCCCGGAGCTTACGGTTATTATGGCTCACCCAGCCTGGCCCTGGACCGATGAGCAGATAGCCGTCACCCTGCATAAGGCCAACGTTTTCCTGGACTTGTCGGGGTGGCTGCCCCGGTTCATTCCCGAGAACCTTGCCAGGGAAGTTAACACCCGTCTTCAAGACAAAGTCCTCTTTGGCTCCGACTACCCCTACATACAGCCTGACCGGTGGCTACAGGGCATGGATGCCTTGTCAATGAGGGACGAGGTGCTACCGAAATTCCTCCTGGAAAACGCTCGTAAAGTCCTGAAACTGGCCTGAAGCCGGTATAGCGTATTGATGGGTCGTATCAGACCATGGAAACCTCATCAATACGACGGGCATCCTCTTCGGAAAGCTCCAAATCGGCGGCAGCGGCGTTGGCCTCCAGCTGTTCGAGGCTTCGGACCCCCGGGATGACCATTACCGTGGGGTCTCTCAGCAGCCATGCCAGGGCCACCTGAGCCGGGGTTGCTCCGTATTGTTGGCCCACGCTGCGCAGGACATCTACGATGGCGGGCGCTCGCCGCAAGTTGTCCCGATTGAAGATGCCGAAGTTGGCCCGCAGGTCATCAGGTATATTGCCAGAGTTGTATTTGCCGCTGAGAAGTCCCTGGGCAAGCGGGCTGAAGGCAATAATGACCCGTCCCTCTTGGTGAGCATGAGGGAAAAGCCCATTGGCATAACGACGCTCCAGCAGGTGGTATTCCACCTGGTTGGATATGACTGGGCTGCCAAGGGCAGCCTCGGCGCGCCGCCAATGGCTGGGGCCGAAGTTGCTCACGCCCACCTGGTGGATTTGGCCTTCGCTCATAAGCTCCCGCAGTGCGTCCATGGTCTGATCAATGGGGACCCTGTTGTCAGGTACATGGAGCTGATAGAGGTCCACACTGCTCATGTTCAGGCGGCGCAGGCTGCGCTCCGCGGCCCACTTGACCCGGTCGGGGTGCAGAGGTGGAGCCACCTTGGTTGCTACTACTGCCTCATGCCGGCGTCCCTCCAATGCCTCACCGAGTATCTCCTCAGACTTGCCGTTGCCATATATCGCCGCAGTATCAAAGAAGTTAATCCCTAGTTCAATGGCACGGTGGACAAACCACAGCGCATCCTCATGCTGAATTTCCTTTCCCCATCCCCAGCCGGGTTCGCCAAACTGCCATGCTCCCAGGCCTACGGCAGAGACCTTTTGAGTACCCATCATAATGTATTTCATGCTAGCTCCTCGTTGGCGACTTGGGGTGCTACAGGTGTCCTTGTGCAAGCTAATGACGACAATTCGTATTATCCAGATAATCGCGACAGAACACAATAACTGTGGTGCGCCGAGCGTGTTGACCCCCATAGGCTCGTATGTTAACCTTTACATTGCATATAATGCAGTGTAGAGAGTTGGGCGGTATCTTGAGGTTCCAACTGGTTATCGTCATTGCTTGTCTCTGAAGGATTCTAGAGCCGGAAAGTGGAAATACGGGGGGAAGCCATAAGCTTCGCCCCCATTTTTGGTTAAGGGCGGGACTAGGACAATATCGGGAGGAACATCCATGCCTGGAATGGACCTGACAGACCGGGAATTACTTAACATAATACAGACAAAATTCCCCCTGGTTGAGCAGCCCTACGAAGACCTTGGCAGCAGCCTTGGGGTAAGTGAAGGGGAAGTGATTGACCGTCTGGACGCCCTCCGCAGGGACAACGTGGTAAGGCAGATTAGCGCCATCTTCGATACGCGGCGCTTGGGCTACAATACCAGCCTGGTGGCTATGTCCTACGATCCTCACAAGCTACACAATGGCGCGCTGAAGATTAATGAGCATCCTGGAGTGAGCCACAACTACGCCAGGGAGGGGTCTTTCTATAACCTGTGGTTTACCCTTGCTGTGCCGCCCGGGGACAGTATCGAGACGACCGTGGACAGGATGGCCCGGGAGACGGGTGCCGAATCCGTCCGGGTCATGCCCACCATCCGGTTTTTCAAGATAGGGGTCAACTTTGACATGGTGAAGGAGAAGGGCGCGGCCTACCAGTATTACAGTCCAGACGGTTATAATGACGAGGCAAAGCTGAAAAACTGGAACGTTGCCGTCACTCTCAGCGATTTCGACATACGGGCCATCCGTGAGCTTCAGGAAGACCTCTCCATGATTCCCCGGCCCTTCGATGACATGGCCCAACGTCTGGGAGTGACCAATCGGGAGCTTTTCGATGTTGGCGCGGAGTTCGAGGAGCGGGGCATCATGCGCCGCTACAGCGCAGTCCTGCATCATAGAAGGGCCGGTTTCATGGCGAACGGCATGGGAGTGTGGAAAGTGCCGCCGGAGCGCGCCGAGGAAGTGGGGAAAAAGATGGCCGCACACCCTGCCGTGACACCTTGCTACGAGCGTCCAACCTTCCCCGATTGGCCCTATACCCACTTCACCATGATTCACGCTACCTCCAAGGAAGGGTGCGAAGAGGTGGTCGGTGAGATTTCCGAGGCTACTGGAGTAACCGAACACTTGCTTCTGTACAGCACCCGGGAATACAA
>JAGWBG010000253.1 GCA_021296015.1 Dehalococcoidia bacterium
AACACGTTAAACAGGGATGGCAAGGGTCCAGCTTCTTCCGTGTCAACAGTAGGATTCCGGCAGCTTTCAATGAAATCTACCACGCTACTGGTATGACTACCGTCGGTGTAATTCTCAGGGGCGACCATTGAGTAGAGACGGGCCGTTTTGTCCGGGAATGGCCCACCTCCCTGGGAGGACCGTGACGGAGAACAGCACAACACCATCCAGAGTTGCGGCAAGGGGTGTAGCTCCGTCATTACCTCGCCGCGCCCTTCGCCAAGGGCCGTGCCACCTCTCAAGAAAAACGGGACATCGGAACCCAAGGAGGCTGCTATGGATTGAAGCCCTGCGTCGTGCATCTGGATTCCCCAAAGGTTGTTTAGAGCCTTGAGTGTGGCGGCTGCATCGCTGCTCCCTCCGCCAAGGCCCATGCCGACCGGTATGTGTTTCTCAAGGTGAATTTTCGCTCCCTTATCGCACTCTGCCGCCCTCCTAAGGGCAGACGCAGCCTTCCACACCAGATTATCCTTATTGCCAAGTTCGGGCACTGAGCACTCCATCTTTAGATGAGATGCCCGAGTGATATTGAGGATGTCCGTCAAGTCTATCGTCTGAAGTACCGTCCTCACCTCGTGATAGCCGTCAGGGCGACGTCCCAGCACTTCCAGAGTCAGGTTAATCTTGGCGTAGGCTTTGATTTCCATAAGGTTGTTCATTGATGGAGGCTGGCTTGGTAAAGCCTCCCCCATTCCTCAAGGCTTAGATTCTCGGGGCGCAGTTTTGGGTCCAGCTTGGCCGATTCCAGCAGATGACCGACTTGCTCGGTGGACATGCTCAGGCCCAGACCAAGGGAGTTGCGAATCTGTTTTCTTGGGGCAAAGAATCCCGCTCTAACTACGTTAAAGAACCCTTCGGTATTTTCCACCTCAATGGCCATACGGTGGCGAGGCACTATTTTCACCACGGTCGAGGTGACTTTGGGCGGTGGATAAAAGGCTTCCGGTGGTACGTCGCATATTATACTGGGAATTCCGTAAACCTGGATTCCCACTGCAAGGAGACTCATTCGGCCATCCTCAGCTGCCATGCTCCGGGCTACCTCCCTTTGCACCATAACTACAATCAGGGCGGGACGATGCGTGACTGTCTCCAAGAATCGCCTCAGTATAGGACTTGCTGCGTAGTAGGGTAGGTTAGCCACCAGTTTATAGTTTGCATTTTCCTCGAGAACATTCGTGAGCTCCACGTCTCTCGCGTCTGCATTGATTACTCTGAGATTGGGCGGGTTGCCCAATCTGCCAGGCAGGGATGCAGCCAGGCGGGGGTCAATTTCTATGGCGACGACGGATTGCGCGCTCTGGACCAGTGGGAACGTGACCGCACCAAGGCCAGGTCCCACCTCTAACACGGTATCGTGAGGGTTCAGCTGTGACGTGGATAGTATTTGCTGAATGGTCCCTTTGTCCGTAAGGTAGTGTTGCCCCAGGGCCTTCCTTGTTGATGGACGGGCCGATGGGCGGCGGCTGGACTCCGGCTTTCGTGCTTTTACGGATAAGGAAGTGTCAGGGAGTATTTTCATATAACATAGGCCTGTCCGCCGTGGCGGATTGAACAAGTCCTGGACTAAATCCAGGGAAGAGAGGCTATGCACCTCTCCTCGACAACGGTCTTTGAGCATGTCCTTAAGGTTGGCTCCAGTTAGGCCCTCCCTCGGCACCCAAAGGGTTCCGCTTACCGTTGCTTCCTTCCGGACCTGGCGGGGTTCACAGACCTTCGTCGCGAGGGACCCGACTTTCTATACCACCCTGTGAGGGCAGCGGCACACAGGCCGGGCCTGGGAGAGGGATTCAACCCCGCTATAGCGGATTGCGGGTACAGGGCACCGCTAGCTCCCCGTCTAGCATAGCCTCTACTATAATGTTATGGCAGCTAGAGGGCTGTGTCAATCGCCGTAGACCGAGATGAAAGCCTTTATTGTCCCCTTCGACCCCGGATGATAGAATAGCCGCGATAAGCAGACCGCAATGAGAGTCCGTAAAGCTGTTATTCCAGCCGCCGGGTTGGGCACTCGGTTTCTCCCTACTTCCAAGTCCGTGCCCAAGGAGCTTCTGCCTATACTGGACAAGCCCATGATTCAGTATGGCATTGAGGAGGCGGTTGCGGCAGGCTTAGAGCTTATCGTGGTTGTCACTTCTCCCGGCAAGGAGACACTGGAAAGCTACTTTAGTAAAGACCCTGCCCTTGAACGGCATCTGATGGACAGCAGCTCGCAGGAACTCCTGGATAAGGTGCGACATGTCTCATCCCTTGCTGAGATGTCGTTCGTCATACAGAAACGTCCCCTGGGCCTTGGACACGCCGTATTGACCGCAAAAGACCGCGTGGGTGACGAACGGTTCCTGCTGATTCTCCCCGACGACGTTATATGGGATACCGAAGGCGCGTCCCGGCAGATGCTTCGAGTCTTTGAAAAATACGGCTCAAGTGTAGTGGCCGTGGAAGAAGTGCCTTTGGAAGCGGTCAGAAATTATGGAGTTGTGGACTCATCGTTAATCGGCGAAGGGGTGCATCGGGTGAACGGATTGGTAGAAAAACCCAATCCTACAGACGCCCCGTCCAATCTGGCCATTGTGGGCAGGTACATACTCACTCCTGAGATTTTCGAGTGTCTTGGACGTACCACTCCGGGAGCGAAGGGTGAGATTCAAATCACCGACGGTATGGCCTTGCTCCTGGAGCGACAGCCAATGTACGCATACCTGTTTCGCGGGGACCGGTATGACGCCGGAACCCCCCTGGGATTCCTCAAGGCGTCGGTCGGGATAGGTTTGAAGCGGGAGGATACCAGATTGCAGGTCTTGGGAGTTCTCAATGG
>JAGWBG010000254.1 GCA_021296015.1 Dehalococcoidia bacterium
GACCCAGCACGACAAAGAGCAGTTCCTGGAGGAGTTGGACGCCTTTCGCGAAGTCATACACCGAGGTGGGGCAGTGGTCTGGATTAGCATCGTTGTGTTGGTCCTTGGCATCCTTCTTATTATGGTTGTCCACATTCCCCACCTGGCTTCCAGCTTACGGTGGCCCGGCATTACCCTACTCCTCTCGGGTCTGCCCATTCTCATAGTCAGCCTGGTATCAAGTAGCGGGTTGGAAGGCCTGTTCAATGACCTGTTAGACCAGGTAAACGTTACGGTCTCGCCAATTCCGCCTTCAATGATAAATATTGCCAGCGACGTTCTCGCGTCCATGGCCGCAGACCTCATCGGCGGATTCATACTCCCATCCATCATCGTTACGGTCGTCGGTATAGCGCTGCTCATTACCTCCTTCTTCATACGGTCGCTGCGCATTCCGTTCCTGAGCCGCTAGACGGGATGGCTATTCACCCTAGCCTGTGGCCAACTCCTCCTGTATACTTGGTAACAGTCCAATGGCGTTCCGGGTGATGAATGCCAGGAGGGTAATTGCTTATGGCAACGTCAGGTGAGGGCCCGTTGACCCTGGATGAGTTCAAATCTCTCGTGGAGCAGGCCGGGCTGGGCCTAGGCCAAGAGGAGCTTGAGAATCTCAAGCCCTTATACGACCTGTATATGCAACACATTGAGCCATTGTATGAGGTTGATTTCAAGGCCGAAGAGATGGGTGTGTCCTTTCATCCCGACTGGCCTTCTCAGTAGGAACCCGTGCAAACCCACGCCAACCCTATGGGGCTATGCCGGGGATAGCCCCCACGCTGCGATCTTAATCACTGGGTAAAACAAAACAGAGCGGCCGGGCTCCTGAGGAGCGGGGCCACTGGCGGAGTGGCCCACTACCGGTCGCTGCACGAACATCATAGCTCCCCCTAGTGGGGGGCGTCAATCCCGGGCGACATCTTCCCAGAACCTTCCATCTGTTCCCTATCCCCTTTTGTGGCTGCCTGGGCAGAGAGGGAAGAAGGCATTTCGTAAACAGGCTCTCAGACCCCCCGGTGCTCCGCCCTGACTGCGCCGGCAGAGCTTCGGGGTGACATTATGGGAGTTGGCCCGCCCCGTTGGGGATGACGTGGAGTTACGCATTGAGTTGTCGCTGTTCAAAGCGCTACTTTTTATGGAGTAACGCAGGGGAGGGGACTATCCCTCGTAGAGGCACCCTATCAAACACAAACGCGCAAACACAAACATGGTGGAGGGAGAGGTATGCCAGCGAGGACGGGAGAGGAATACATAGCGGGGTTGCGCGAGCTGGCTCCTGAGGTCTATATCGGAGGGGAGCGAGTGAAGGACGTGACGGCGCACCCCGCCTTGAGCAACGGGGTGCGCACCATGGCCAAGCTCTACGATATGCAGCACTACTCTGCTATACGGGACGAGATGACCTACATCTCTCCCACAACGGGGGACCGGGTAGGGAGGTCCTTCATCACTCCCCGGACTGTCCAGGACCTGGAGCAACGACATGTCATGATGTCCCGCTGGGCAAAGGCCAGTTGCGGCACAATGGGTCGTACCCCCGATTTTCTCAACGTCAGCATGATGTCAATGGCGGCAGCCGGGGACTACTTCGGCGAGAACCGCCCGGAGTTCAAACGGAACATCCAGAGGTACTACGAGCACATACGGGAGCATGACCTTGTCCTCACACACACCCTGGTCAACCTTCAACGCAGCCGCTCTCCTTTGGCCACGCCTCTGGAGGACCAGACTGAGGTAGCCTTGTCATTGACAAAGGAGACGGACGCGGGGATTATAGTGCACGGCGCCCGTGTCCTGGCTACCCTTGGCCCGCTATCCGACGAGATTGCCGTTTATCCTGCCAGGTCCCACAGGCTCCCCGGGGGAGCACCGGAGCGCTACTCTTTCGCCTTCGCCATACCCTGCAACACCCCTGGCCTGAAGTTCCTCTGCCGCGAGAGCTTCGACCTGGGCCGGTCCCACTTCGACCATCCCCTCGGCTCCCGCTTTGAGGAGATGGACGCCATAGTCTTCTTCGACAATGTGTTGGTGCCTTGGGAGCGTGTCTTTCTGCTTGGAGACGCGGAGCGGTGCAACAACATGGCCATGATGACCAACCAGTATACCCACTCCGGGCATCAAGTAGTAACCAAGAACGTGGTCAAGTGTGAGTTCATATTGGGGCTTGCCAGCCTCATGGTCCATACCCTTGGCTCCGGCCAGCTGCCTCACGTGCAACAGATGATAGCTGAGGTCATAGAGAACCTGGAGATTACCAAGGCCTGTCTGCGTGCCGCCGAGGTTGACGCCGAGGTGGACCAGTGGGGCGTCATGCGCCCGTCCCCGTTTCCTCTTATGGTAGCCCGCAACCTCTTTATCCGAATGTATCCCAGAATGGCGGAGATTCTTCACCTGCTGGGATCCAGCAGCCTTATGGCCCTTCCTACAAAGGCTGACCTCAATGGGCCGTTGGCCCCCGAAATAGAGCGTTATCTGGAGACTGACACTGCCTCCGCCGAGGAGCGGGTAAGGCTGTTCCGCCTGGCATGGGACATGTGCTGTAGCTCCTTTGGTTCCAGGCAGGTGCTATACGAGCGCTTCTTCCAGGGCGACTCTACGCGCAACGCCGTCATCCTCTACAACCTCTACGACAAGGAGCAGGCCACCGATTGGGTACGGGAGTTCCTTGAACAAGAATAATAGACGTGCCCGGCGGCCCAGACTGTAATACCGCTGAAGTTAAAGCTTCTCAGCTCGAGAGCGGGCACCAGGGTGGCAAACCCGTACTCGTTCAACACCAGTT
>JAGWBG010000255.1 GCA_021296015.1 Dehalococcoidia bacterium
TGTATAGCGGGCAGATTATACTCGGGGACGTCAACCCAGGCGCGATGCAGGTTGTGGGTATAGAAAGCCATGTCCAGGAGGTGGACAAGGCCGGCCGTACCGAATCCCCTGTACCAGAGGTCCTTACGCCCGATGAGGATGAAGAGTTCGGCCTCTCTTAAAGGTGTCTCTATGACCACCTGTCCCTCACCGACATGCTGCCCGTCCGCCGTGACCACAGAGAAGATTCTCCGCTCCGCATCATCGAAGACCTGGTCCCACTCGCTGTCGGAGGCATCTGTTATGCGCTCAGGGGAGTAGCCTATATGCAAAGGCTCACCCTGTTCGTTGGTGCCGTACCAGGATGCGTTAACCTCCTCATCCCTGAGCCACTCGGCTATGCGTTTTATATCATCCCTGGTGACTTTGACGAGCCGGACCTCCGGAAGCATCTCATCTCTCCTTTGGGGGCGTGTAGACCGTAGGGGTGCGGATAGGGCGAGGGGTCCGGACTCTACGGAATCCCCATACAACATATCCCCATTATATCAGCACGGATGGGAAAACTCAAAAGGCGGAGCAGGGAGAGTGAGGGTGTTGACAGGGGAAAGAGCCTCTGGTAAGTTGAAACCGACGCTAGGGATGACGAGTTGACGCGGTGATAAGGTCAATTCGGGAAATTAGTCGGAGGAGGAGATGAAATGGCAAACGCCTTCACAAGTTGCGTAGGGACCGTGGGAGAGGGAATCTACGTGAGCCCCAACGCCGGGAAGTCCTGGAATAGGGTGACAGGGCCTTTTCCGGCCCCCTATGAGAATGAAATCAGGTCACTGGCCATAGACCCCAACAATCCCCATCGCATTATTGCAGGCTCGGACGTGGGTATCTATAGCAGCGACGATAACGGGCTGAACTGGAAGAAGATGGACTCACCCATGGATGGCAAGCAGATATGGTCCGTGACCGTGCATCCCGGTGACCCGAACACGATTTTCGCCGGCACGAAGCCACCGGCTATATATCGGTCCAAGGACGGCGGCGAGAGCTGGGAGCAGCTACCAGCAGATATAGCCAAGGAGTGCTTTGCCGGGGAACCCAAGGTAACATCCATAGTGGTTGACCCACGGGAACACCGGACAATCTGGATGGGTGTTGAAATTGACGGCGTTTTCAAGAGCATGGACGGCGGAGACACCTGGACCCACATGTCCCCCCTCGGTGAGGACGTGCTTCACCAGGATATTCACTCCGTGGGCGTCAGCGCAGGCCAGAGGACACAGATTGTTGCAGCTACTCCGGCGGGAGTCTTCTCCAGCAGCGACGAAGGCGAGAGTTGGGAGCTGCATGAATTCCCTCGTTTCAACCCGGATGACCCTTTCTCATACTGCCGGGGTATTACGGTTAGCCCGGGCGACCCTGATACCATGTTCGTCGGGAACGGTGATACCATTCCGGGTGATACTGGGACAATCCAGCGCACCAAGGACGGCGGGAGGACGTGGGAAGCTGCGCCATTGCCAGTAGACCCCAACTCCAATATCTACTGGGTGGGTATGCACCCTGCAAACCCGAATCGCATAGTTGCCAACAGCATCAACGGCGAGATATACGTCAGCGACGACGCGGGCGACTCGTGGGAGAAGATAAAGCGGGAGTTCGGAGAGATACGGGCAATCGCCTGGCTACCCAACTAGCAGTCTGGACGCTATAAAAGATAACGGGCCGCGTATCCCACAACCTGCACTCTGAAATAATCGCGGCAAGAAAGACACCCCCGATTTGTCTTCGGGGGTGTCTTTGGTACGGGCGCCGGTATAGCGCCCGTACCAACCTGCGGTTATTGAATTGACGCACCAACCCATGTAAGCTAACAAGTGAAATACCAGAGAAAGACGGAAGTGTTATTGTGGCCTCAAGGCTTGCGCAGATACCTGAAAGTCTCCTGGTGAAGCTGTGGCGAGAGAAGGCCTCCAGGGAGAAGTACCTCCGAGCCGGCGATGGCCGACGCTTCAGGGTGCTTTATCCCGGCAGGATGGGCACCACTGCCGGGCCCGATTTCCGGGACGCCGTACTTGAGCAGGAGGGAGTGGGCCTGGTCAGGGGAGACGTGGAAGTCCACGTCAGCCAACGGGACTGGGACGCCCACGGCCATAGCAATGACCCCCGATATAACGGCGTGGTGTTGCACGTAGTCGGCGACATGGGTACGGGGCCGACCATTCTGCGCAGCGGCAGTCGTGTGCCGGTGCTGTCCCTGGAGCAGCTTCTTCAAGGCCGTCAGTTCAGGAAGAAGGGCCGGACCTATGGCCCCTACTCGGGACTCACGGGTATCGTCCTCCCGGAAACCCGCGCGAATTGGCCGTCCTCCTGGACGAGGCCGGCGACAGCCGTTTCCTGGGGAAAAGCGATTCCTTTCTGGTCTTCTTGCAGGAGGATGACCAGGAACAGGTGTTGTACGCATCTCTCATGGAGGCCCTGGGATATAGCCAGAACAGGGAGCCGTTCCTGAAGCTGGCCTATAGCGTGCCCTACCGACACCTGGAGAAGACCGCCCTAAGCTTGCCTCCCGGAGACGGGAGGGTTGGGGACATCCGAGAGACCCTGCTAGCGGCCGCCGGGTTCCTGCCGTCTTCTTCCAACAGGAGAGCCATGAGCCAGAGCCAATGGCACTTGTTTCGGGTGAGGCCGCAGAACCACCCCCGGCAGCGTATCACGGGATTTGCCCACGTCCTGGATACTTTCCTGCCTTCGTCGTCAGAGGGCGGCCCTGAATCATGGATGAACGTAGGCCTGGTGGAAGGGATAGTTGGCCTG
>JAGWBG010000256.1 GCA_021296015.1 Dehalococcoidia bacterium
GCCTCACCGACGTGGAGGTGCATACCGGTCGTGCTGAAGACCTGGCCCTCGACCCCGGGCTCCGGGAGAGCTTTGACGTCGTGGTCTCCAGGGGAATCGCATCCATGCGTATACTGATGGAGCTAACCCTGCCCTATTGTCGGGTGGGAGGAATGGTGGTAACCCTCAAGAAGGGGGAAATCGCTTCGGAGGTGGTGTCCTCACTTCATGCGATGGAAGTCTTGGGGGGTAGGATTCGGGAGTCCAGGGGTGTGGATATAGAGGGCCTACGGGACGGGCGGGTCCTTGTGGTTGTGGACAAGGTGAAAAACACGCCTTCCAAATTCCCGCGACGCCCCGGCCTCCCCCGAAAACACCCACTGTAGTTGTTTCGGATGCACCGCGCCTGCTTCGCATCCATCGTCGAGCGCACATGCCCCCCAAGATCGGGCGCCCCCAAGAGGTGTTCTCTCTGGCCAGAGTATTCCGGATTTACATAATACCCTTGGCTTTTCTAATCTTTTGTATAATCTGCTTCCTATAGCAACCTGTGCGGTTGGCATTAGGGCAGTCCCACTATGAAAAGCAAGCTCCTGACATGGCGTCCCACTACTCAGGTCAATATGCTCGCAGTGGCACTGATTGTCCTGGGTTGCTCTGTGTCCGCATCTTCAACAACCAATCTGCGGGGGCCAACGGCTATGCCGACCCAAGCCCCTACAGAGACATTCCCATCCACCTTGGAGTCTACCCCGGCAGTCGCGCAGGTGCCAGAGCCGGTCCTGGCCAGTGTATCCGATATTGAAGTATCGAAGACAGCCCCCACTCAGCAAGCTACTCAGCCGGGACCGACCGCCCCGACGACTCCCACACCGGTTGCAACGCAAGTCCGGAGCCTTATGTGCGCTCAGAGTCAGGGTACATCGGTGAAAATCGGCGGCGAGGATGTTCCACTCCATGAGGCTCTCTGCGTGATGAGCCTTGATGACGGAATCGTGAGGGTGCAGTTGGCTGACGGACTATCCTGGGTGGGTATACGGCAGAGTGATGGGCAGTCGGTAGGAGGAATCTTGCTCCTGGAGGAATCTCACCTCTGGGGACACTTCCGGCGTATCTTGGGAATGGACCTGATTGCAATGCCACTGTCCTTGCCCAACTCTTCCTCAGTTCTCCCATCCGGTCAACCTATCGCTCCGTCGCTCGCTTCGTCTCCCACGCTCACTCCAACCGCCGTACCAGACCCTACGGCCACACCTATCCCGACCGCCGTGCCTGTTTCCACTGCCACGCCTGCTCCAACCGCCGTGCCAGACCCTACAGCCACACCTATCCCGACCGCCGTACCGGACCCCACTGCCACGCAGAACCCGACCGCCGTGCCGGATCCAACTGCCACGCCAACCTCAATTCCTGTGCCCACACCCACAGTGCCTCCTGGTAGTGAGGGTTGTGCACGGGGCCAGGTGGACATAAACTCGGCTACGGCGGGAGAACTGGTTCAGATTAAGCACATTGGGTCGGTGCGGGCAGCTCAAATAATTGAGTTACGGCCTTTTGGTTCGTTGGATGGCTTGACCCGCGTCAAGGGTATCGCGGAGAAACGTCTAGCTGACATCAAGGCACAGGGTCTGGCGTGCGTCGGCAGCTAGGACATCTCCTAGTATCTTTACCAAAAGGAAGGCGCGGTTGCCGCAAAACGCAGCCGCCGCGCCTCTCAATGTCCCTGTCTTCAGGTGTGAGGGTTACCGGAATGCCGAGATCACTTCTTTGCCGTACAGCTTGATTGAGCTCAATGCCTTCTCGTGAGGGATTTCGGCGGTCTGCATAACGGTGAGGACCTGGTCCACCCCTGCCGCCTCGTGCTGCCTCACGCACTCGATACAGCTATCCGGGTCACCGGCTATGATGACTCCGCGCTCGCAAAGAAGGTCCGGCCCCAGCTGTGCTAACATATGTCGAGGAGAACCTCCTCCCGCCAGGTCCAGGGACCCGGCCTCGGCACGGCCAAAGCTTGCTTGCAGGTGCTCCGGAGGAGCGCCGCCCCAGGCCTCCAGCAACTGAGCGAAGACCTCCTTGCGGTCCTGGGTGTAGGCTTTGGCAGGCCCGAAGAACTCTCTGAGGGCGTGGGTTGCCAATGCGCGGGCTTCCTCGTTGTTATCCCCACAGTGCCCTATCGTGAAGTTGGCCCACTGGTTGTTGATGAAAGCGCCCACAGGCTCGGAGTTCTCGATATTCTGCCGGTACTCGTCAATGTGCTTCTTCATTCCTGCAGGTGCGCCTGAGCCGAAGGATAGTACCCCTATTCCGCGCTCGGCTGCCAACTGGAAGCTGGCCGGCTGGGTGCATGCAAGCCATATTGGAGGATGGGGCTGCTGGTATGGCTTTGGCAGGACATTCCTCTTTGGTACCTTGTAGAAGTTCCCCTCCCATTCAAAGGAGTCCCCCGAACCCCATATCTTGGGGATCATGTGGACTGATTCGTCCCAGAGGTCCCGGGTATCCCGGGGGTCTATTCCCAGTCCCGTCTGCTCGAAAGCGCTACTACGGCCCGTGCCCATGTCAACCCTACCGCCGGATATATGGTCAATCATAGCGACCCGCTCAGCCACCTGTACCGGGTGATGGTTGGGCAATATGACAACGCCGAACCCCAGCCGGTTTTTGTTGGTCAATCTGGCTAGTGCCGAGATTATGACTTCCGATGCCGGGTTGCCGGAGAATCCCGTCAAGAAGTGGTGCTCCACGAACCAAGCATAGTCGAACCCCGCCTCATCAGCGGCAACACACTGCTCCAATGTCTCTTC
>JAGWBG010000257.1:0-656 GCA_021296015.1 Dehalococcoidia bacterium
ACCAGACCCAGAGCGTCCAGATCGGCTGAGCCGACTCCGTGGTAGTAGATTCCATAGTAGTCTGCCGACAAGCCACCCTTCTCACCGCGAGGTACGGTACGCATCCAATGCTGTGCCGGGGTTGGGTTTTCCGGACTGGGAGTCTTTGGGAAATACCTGCTAAGGGACACGGACCTTCCGCTGCGTACCAGGCCGGCGGCGGCTATACGCTTCTGAGGGGTGATAAGGTTTATAGCCCCAACCTCGTCGTCTTTGCCCCACCGTCCCCAATTGCTGCGGTTCTTGAAATAGGAGTCCACCTCTTCTCGCGTGGGCAGATTTCTCTCAGTCATACTATCCTCCTGGCTGGGCTTGCTAATTCTCAAGTCAATGTCCTGCAATAGTCCTCTGACTGTCCAATGTGCTACGCTTTACCCAGAGGCAGGTCTCAAACCCGTCTCCGCTCATTTTAGCATGGATTTCAGGGCCACGCCCGTCCTATTGGGTTGACGGTGTCTGTGGCTGTCACTACAATGGCTCACGTGGAGCCGTGACTGAGTTGGCACCATCTTTCACCGAGTCCATTGCTGCCTTTAAGTCGAGCCAGTCTGATTGACATAAAGTAATGAGCGAACAGGGATATATGGGAGGGGCTATGGCACTATCTAAAGAAGACC
>JAGWBG010000257.1:881-3627 GCA_021296015.1 Dehalococcoidia bacterium
TAGTGCAGTCCTACCTGGAACGTATAGACCGGCTGGACTCCGATTTGAAGGCGTACATAACTGTGTGCCGCGAGGAAGCCCTGGATGCAGCCCGCCATGTGGAGCAGGCCATCCGGCGGGGTGATGATGCGTCGGGCCCTCTGTTCGGTGTGCCTATGGCAGTCAAGGACCAGTTCTGGACTGAGGGAATACTTACCACCAACGGCTCCCTCACCTACAGAGACTTCGTGCCGAACGATGACGCCACGGTCATCAGAAGAATCAAGGATGCCGGCGCTATCCTACTTGGCAAACTCAACCTCAGTGAACTGGCTATGGGAGGCACCCAGTCACCTCCCTGGGGAATACCCAGAAACCCCAGGGACCTGGAGCGCACTCCGGGAGAGTCCAGCAGTGGCTCCGGGGTGGCGCTGTCCGCCCACCTGTGCGCCGCATCTCTGGGGGAGGATACCGGAGGTTCGGGGCGAGGCCCGGCTTCCTATTGTAACGTGGTGGGCTTGCGACCCACGTTCACTCGGGTGAGCTGCTACGGCGTCACGCCAATGTGCTGGTTCATGGATGCCGCCGCGCCCATGACCAAAACGGTGGAAGACTGCGCCCTGGTACTTGGAGCCATCGCCGGCTATGACCCCAAGGACCCCTATACCAGCCGGAGACCCGTCCCAGACTACACCGCCCACCTCAAGGACGGCGTCCAGGGTTTGCGTGTGGGACTCATCCGTGAGCTCCATGAGAGCGACGACATGGACCCGGAGGTAAAGTCTGCTGTCGAAAGTTCTCTGGACGTGTTTCGGCAGTTGGGAGCGCAGGTACAGGAGGTGTCCATCCCCCTGGTATCTCTGGCGGGAGCCATTTTCGTGGGCATTGCCGATACGGAGGGAGCCGGTGCCAGGGACGAAATCCTGCGCACGCGGCCCTTGGACTTGGATCCGGCGACCAGAACACGCCTGCAATCGGCAGCCCTTGTCCCGGCCAAAATCTACAACCGGGCGATGAAAGCTCGTGTGATCCTGCGGCAACAGTTTATGGAGGCGCTGGAGCAGGTCGACGTGCTGGTGTCACCGACCTCACCCTACCCTCCGCCCAGGCATACCAACCTCACGGCCCCCTTTGAGAATACGGACCAGGTGAGGTCCCGGTTCTTCTTCCGGAGGTCATATACTGGTTCCTACGCCTTGACCTCCCTGCCCGGTATCTCGGTTCCCGGCGGGTTCACCTCGAATAACCTACCTATAGGGCTACATCTGGGGGGCCGGCCTTTTGCTGAGGAGACGTTGCTACGGGCTGCATACGCCTACGAGCAAGCTACACCCTGGCACTCAATGCTCGCACCAGGGATGTGAGTCGCGGTATGCCTGCATGATTCCCCCCCCTTTCACACGGCTAAACCCTATTTCATAAGTCGCCGGCGCTTTAAGTAGGATCCCTGCAAAAGAGCAACGACCGTATAGGCTATTAGCTCCAATGCCCAGGCGAACATGGTCCAGGAGAGGTCTCCGGTCACGAGACCCCTTACGAGGGCGGTTGCTGGTGTTAGGGGAAGTATCCATGCGACGTACTGGACCCACTCCGGCAGGCGTTCCAGGGGGAAGAAAACGCCGCTGACCCAGAACATCGGCAGGATAAACAGAGTGAAGAAGTTGTTCATTGACCCGATTGTGTTGGCAGTGGCGGTCATAATCATGGCGATTGAAGCAATCGAGACCCCGATAAGATATGCACTGGGGATAGCCAGCACTGCCATAGGCGAGTCCACCAGTCCGAACATCGCCGCCACCACCAGTACGGCTACGGCCGACAACACCGCTCGGGTGGCGCTCCACATGACTTCTCCAATGACAATATCCGCAGGTCCCAGGGGCGTGAAGAGGACGGCTTCATATATGTGATGAGTCTCCTTCCGAAGGTATGCGCCGATGGTGCTGTCAAAGGTCGCGTGGAACATGGCGTAGCTGGGGATAATTCCGGGGGCAAGAAATTCCGCGTAGCTCAAGTCGTCGAAGCCCTGTATATATGATCCCAGACCGAATCCGAGGGCGACAAGCAGTATGAAAGGCTCAACGAAGATACCGCCGACCTCCACACCCCAGGAACGAAAAAAAGCGTCGCGATTTCGCTGCCAGACCCGGAAACCGCCCCAAATGATGGTGTTCTGGACTGAATGGGGGAGAATGGTCATTCTCCCCGCAACCCCCGACCCGTTAGCCGGAGGAACACATCCTCCAGATTTCCGGGCCGTTGAATCACCCGATAATCTTCCAGGCCTATCTTCTCCGGGACAAGTACACCGTTTTTGCCGAAGATAAAAACGGAGTCTCCCGTGTCGTCAAATTCAAGCGTTTGATTCTGTAGTATAGCTAATAGGTTGGCTTTCTCCGCCATACCTACCCGAATCTCTATCACCTGTTCTCCGGCGTAACTTCCAATAAGCTCCGTCGGGGTGCCTTCCACAAGAATCTTGCCGGCGTCCATCACCACGAGGCGGTCACACAGGTAGGAAGCCTCCTCCATGTAGTGGGTGGTCAGCAGTATGGTTACACCCTGGGACTTGAGGAGGCTCAAGTTCTCCCACATGAAGAGGCGGGCCTGGGGGTCAAGGCCTGTAGTCGGCTCGTCGAGTATCAAAATCTTCGGCTCATGGATTAACGCCCGTGCGATTAGGAGTCTTCGTCTCAAACCACCGGACAACTCGTCGGGCTTATCGTGGGCCCTTTCCTTCAGATGGAAAAGTTCCAGAGTCTCCCAT
>JAGWBG010000258.1 GCA_021296015.1 Dehalococcoidia bacterium
GCACTGTCTGGCGCTGCAGACGAGGGACCGATTGGGCTGTCACAAGACGTAACTAACCAGACCATCAATTGGGCGCATTTTGGGCAGGTCTCAGAAGCTACCCAACAGTATGGCAAGTCAGAGGATCTAGAGGATCTAACGAACACGAACTTCATCATATCCTGCTGCCTATGGAAGTATATGCGACAATATGGACACGTCGCAGACCCATGCTCATACATCTGTTATCCTCCTCCTACACTACTACCGCCATCTCCTTCAGCCGGGCCATCAGGTACTCCTGGGGCCTGTCGCCTTTGATGCGGTTGCTGTTGAAGGGCGGGTCTGTCGCGATAAGGTGGACCGTACCACTGTTCATCCCGCGCAGGAAGTCCAGGTTGTCGCCGTGGTAGAGGGTGCGGTCGGCGAAGTTGGGGGCTGCCACGTCCCCTACCTCCTATCCTCACTATTGCCGGGCGTCGGCGTTGCATGGACTGGATTCGCTGGCAACCCCCGTATATTCAGTGGGTGTGCTCCGCTGTGCGGGGAGGCCGCGGTTATACCACTTCCAGCATCCGCTCCAGGGCGATGCGAGAGTAGCGCTGAGTCTCGTCATCCACGGTAATCCGGTTGACCACTTCCCCTTCCAGCAGCCCGTCCAGGACCCACGAAAGATAGGCGGGATGGATGCGGTACATGGTTGAGCAGGGACAGACTACGGGGTCGAGACAGAAAATCGTCTTGTCCGGGTTCTGCTTCGCCAGTCGGTTTACCAGGCTTATCTCGGTGCCCACTGCCCACTTGCTGCCGGCAGGGGCCTCGTTGATGGTCTTGCGTATGAACTCGGTGGAGCCGTTCATGTCCGCGGCCTGGACCACCTCCATGACACATTCCGGGTGGGCAATAACCTTGATGTCGGGGTAGCGCTCCCTGGCAGTCTCAATCTGCTTGACCGTGAAGCGAGTGTGTACGGAGCAATGGCCCTGCCACAGCACCATCTTGGCCTTTCGCAGCTTCTCGGGCGTGTTGCCGCCCAGGGGCTTGAAGGGGTTCCATACCACCATGTCGTCAAGGCTGAGGCCCAGCTTCAGCCCGGTGTTGCGGCCCAGGTGCTGGTCCGGCAGGAATAGCACCCGCTCCCCCCGCTCGTAGGCCCACTTGAGGGCCGCAGGAGCATTGGAGGAGGTACAGATTATCCCCCCGTGACGGCCACAGAGGGATTTCAGGCCGGCGATGGTGTTCATATAGGCGACCGGCAGGATGCCTCCGTGATTCCCCAGCACGTCCTGCATGTCGTCCCATGCGTCCATCACGTCGTCCATGGGGGCCATGTCGGCCATGGAGCACCCGGCGGTGATGTTGGGCAGAATAACCTTCTGGTGAGGGGCACAGAGGATGCAGGCGGTCTCGGCCATAAAATGGACGCCGCAGAAGACGATGTAGTCGGCCTCGGGACGGGAAGCGGCATTCTTGGAGAGGAGATAGGAGTCTCCCTGGAAGTCGGCGTACTTGATTACCTCCTCCCTCTGGTAGTGGTGGCCGAGAACCGTGACCCTGTCTCCCAGCCTCTCCCTGGCCTCATGGATACGCGCGTCAAGCTCATCAGCGCTGAGATGGAGATACTCGGTGGGTATTCGCTGCCAGCGTATATTCACCTTGCTCTCTTCGGCCAGAGACTTGGACGGAAGCTCATCTTCGGTGCGACAGAATGCCGAGTGCTCTATCTCGGTTACGGGAATGACGGGTTCCTTTGTTCTGGTAGCCACGGGTATCACCCCCCTCTTTCGTCTGGTGCCTATCCGGCAGCTCGTAGATGTGCTGTGGCGTGCGGCGTGCCCTGGAGCGACCAGGGGCTTGTTCTGGTTATCCGTACGTTCATCAACTCTCCCAGAGCGTCGCCTTCGTCCTCGAAGAAGACCAGCTTGTCGGTCCGGGTACGACCCTGCCACTTGCCGTTTTTATGGCCTTCCACCAGGACCTCCACAGTCTCCCCCAGGAGTTGGGAGTTCTTCCGGGAGAGAATATCCTCCTGAATTTCGTCCAGGTTGTGCAGGCGGTACGCCTTCTCCTCCTGGGATACGTCGTCGGGCATGGTGCGAAAAGCGATGGTCCCCGGCCTGGGGGAGTAGGCGGCAACATGGACTTTATCGAACTGTACTTCCCGGATAAGCTCTACGGTACGCTCATACTGCTCCCTGGTCTCGCCGGGGAAGCCCACTATCACGTCTGTGCTGAGGGAAACCCTGGGTATGGTGGAGGGTATTCTGTCTATCAGGTCCCGGTATTCCCGCTCGGTGTAGTGGCGTCTCATACTGTTCAGTACCTCGTCGTCGCCTGCCTGAATGGGCAAGTTGATGTGCTCGCACACCTTGTCCAGCGCCGACATGGCATCAATGATGGACTGGCTCATGTACATGGGGTGGGACGTTAGGAACCGGATGCGACTGAGGCCGTCTATCGGGTCCAGGGAGTGGAGCAGGTCCGACAGGTCCGGCTTCTCGGGCAGGTCATGCCCATAGGCGTCCACCGTCTGCCCCAGGAGAGTAACTTCCTTCACTCCTCGCTGTACCAGAAGATCCACCTCTCTCACAATTTCGGAGATGGGCCGGCTCACTTGGCGTCCCCTGCGGTATGGGATGATGCAGAAGGTACACATCAGGTCGCAGCCGTGAATTATGGGAATATAGCAGCTGACCGAGGGCCGGGAAGGGGTCAGGTTGCCCACACATCCCTCCCAGTCCAGACCCATTCGCTCCCCCAGCAGGTCAAACAGAGGCTCATATTGTTGGGGCCGCATGAAGGTATCCACGTAGGGAAAGCGGGCCTTGAGGTCGTCGGCCTTGGGCGATACCATGCAGCCCATCAGGGCCAGTACCTGGCCGGGCTTGCGAGACTTGATGGACTTCATCATTCCCAGCGTGCCCACCACCTTGTCTTCGGCGCTCTGCCGGACGACACAGGAGTTGAGGACGACAACGTCGGCGTCCTTGGGGGCGTCAACCGCCTGAAGCCCCAGTTGCTCCAGGGCGCTGGCCAGACGTTCCGAATCGGCCTTGTTCATCTGGCATCCGACAGTCCAGATATGATAGCTATTCATGGTCTCCCGGTGGCTTGAAGATAAGGGTGTCAGAGGAAATGGGATTCTAATCAACCAACTGATAAAGCTATATTTGGTATATTATCGCTGGTATTCCTGATGTTTCCCACATAATCAACAGGCT
>JAGWBG010000259.1 GCA_021296015.1 Dehalococcoidia bacterium
CCGATTTTGCAGGTGCCCGATACGTGGCGGGACGAGCCGATGGAAGTCCGAATCCACCAGTCCAGGGCCTCGTCGGTGGACAAGGCCTCGTCGGTGGGGGTTATCCGCCCGTCGGACACGCCCTCATAGGCAGGGGAGTCCACGATGCTACAAGCCAGCCTGACGGCGTCCCGCATCCGGCGTATGTCATTGTCGTCCCGGAAGTAGCGGTAGTTGATGGACGGCTGCACCGCGGGGTCGGCGGAAGCCAGCCGCACCCAACCTGAGCCGTCGGGGAGTTCCAAGGCGCAGGCGATCCGGGCCGTCTGCTCCGGCAGCGTTTCCCCGGTCATTATGTTAAACACCGAGAGCGAGTGCAGCATCACGTCGTTGGGGTGGGAAGGAGCCTCGGAGGTAACCCGGAGCGCGAAGCGCAACGCCCCGGCGTTGGAAGTCAGGTCGACCCGGTCGTTTACCCGGAAAGAGACTGACGATTGAGGATGGTTCCACAGGTTCTGCCCCACGCCCGGCGACTCGTGCACCACGAGGATGCCGAACTCCTCCAATATTAGCAAAAATGAGGCCCAAGGAGTGCCGTCCTTAAGCCTAGCGGGGGCGTGCCAATTCAGAAACCGAAGTCGCATGTTAACCCTAGTCGTGCAAGATGGGCAGGCTGTTGTTTAGTTGTATCCCAGATATGCCCAGTTAAACTCGCACTCCAAGGAAGAACCCGATGGCTTGCTGACTTGGGAGCATTCGTAGTCGAAGGCATGAGGCATGTTAGTGTTCCCGTGGGCTATGGCTTCGGCGGTGACTTCGTGCCCCCAGGACGATCTCTGCGTATGGATATACTCCCCCTCGGTCTCCACGTACATCTTGGAGGAACTCGTGGTATTGTAGATGACATTACAACTCTCCACCTGGTACCAGTATATAGGTGGGGAATAATGGCCCCAGCAATTATAGTATTCGTCGTCTCCGTCAAATAGGGACCCGCTGTAGGTGAAACTGGCCGTCTTGAACGTAAACGACGACCTAGTCTTGGTCAAGTCGTCGATTGAGTTTATCCCTACAATCTTGGCCAAGATGTCCACTTCCCACTGATACCCGGAGCTTGATTGGAAGACAGAATCGGGATCTGACAGGGAGGTGTTGTTTAACTCCAACCTCTGGACCACTATATCGCAGGAGCCATCCTCCGGCCCCACTCTGACTCTCTTCACGTCGCCCCGTGCTCTGATGCTGATACTGGGGTTGGTGCACTCCTCCCCATCAGCGGCGCTGTCCCGGTACACCACGTCGCCCTCTTTGAATGTCCCCGCCACCGGCACACCACCAATCGTGATTTGGACGCTGTTCGGCACAGCAGCATCCTCGCCATTTCCTTCGTCGCCGGTTGCCAGCACCGTGCTCGGCACCAGTAGTTGATTAGCCCTCTACAGGGCTGGCGGTTATTATCAAGATAGTGATAACAATTGTCAACATTGTTAATACTGTCACAACTAACCTAGCTGGCGACGACTAAAAAGGACGGTTCCAGTTATCAGGGCCAACACCGAGGGAACGTAAAGCAATCCCCACGACAGATAACCCAAGAGGCAACAGGCTAGGCCAGCGGCAGACAGAATTCCAAGTATCAGAGTGCCCCATAATCTCGGCATCCGCCAGACAAGCACCAAGATTAGGGCTACACCGGTTAGTATGACCGGAACAAAGAACACAAACGGTCCCCACCAAACGTAGGGGAGGAAGCAGGCAGAGGAGGATACCGCAGGGATATCCTGCGAAGATGCCCAACCCCCTTGAGGGGTTTGTTGGAAAACTTCGTAGATGACCCGGAAGGCGCAGGGCGGGATGGTAAGCCAAAGGAAAGCGGCCCATGCTAGGGCGTGAGCGACGGACGTAGCGATGATGACAGCACGGTGAAACATCATGGAAACTGTCCTTATGCACCAGAAAAGGTGGACGATTACCAATTGAATACCCTTATGCCTTGTGGTGTACGGTGAGTGAATGGAGAGGTGACAGGCTGACAAGGGTATGTATTTCATTTGGGACTTTACGCAGTTGAACGTGAGACCGCATAGTAGGGTAGGCTTGCTCAAATACAAAACCGCTCCCAAATGCTCACTATCGGGCCCATTCCGTCATTCCGGCCTACGCCGGAATCCAGGGGCGGTGGGGCCGGTTCGTAGCTATAATCTCAATTTTACATACCCTTGTCAGAGAGTGACAGGGGCGAAATACTGGCTTGCCGGCTGACTCCGGGCAACGTGGATGACCGCGAGCCCCTGCCGGACCTGGCCAAGGTCTTGTTTGGCAAGCTCTTCGGAGACAAGGGCTACATATCCCAACTGCTCTTTGACCAACTGCTAGCCCAAGGCCTGGAGTTAATCACGCCCAAGCACAAAAACATGAAGAAGCGTCCGTTGCCTTTGGAGGGCAAATTGTTGTTGCGGAAACGGCCGGATATTGAGACCATCAACGACCAACTGAAGAACATTTCCCAGATTGAACATACCAGGCATCGCAGTGTGGCTGACTTCCTGGTCAACTTGGTCTGTGGCTTGATTGCCTGCTGCCACCAACGGAAAAAGCCTTCGCTCCATCTCTCAGACCAGCAGCTTCAGCTCCTGTCTCAACC
Source organism: Dehalococcoidia bacterium (assembly GCA_021296015.1). Classification (GTDB taxonomy): domain Bacteria; phylum Chloroflexota; class Dehalococcoidia; order Lucifugimonadales; family JAGWBF01; genus JAGWBG01. The sequence goes on from JAGWBG010000259.1 coordinate 2,624, forward strand.
CTTATAGCCTTCCCGAACTCAGGTTAGTAGACAGCATGGCAGATTTTCCTGTCAATTGCCGCTTGATTATTAGAACATGTGTTTCTACAATTGTCTCCCCTCCGGCGGGGCTGGATGGAA
>JAGWBG010000260.1 GCA_021296015.1 Dehalococcoidia bacterium
ATCGCAGCCAAGCCGCTTTGAGAGTTCAATATAGATTCGTAGGTATTGGTCCACTGCGTCGCCAACAAACATGGCATATTCCGCAATGTTGACGGAGGATGCGGTATGCAGCGCGAGATGTACGTCATTACGTTCGCACATGTCGCGTATGGAACGTACCCTATCGTCGGTCCACGCATCCGGGCGGTTCGGCTCTGTCTCAATATTGAAGTCCAGGTAGTGGAAGCCGTGGGAAATCGCCGTCTTCAGGGTGTCCTCCAGCCGCACGCCACCCGCATCAGATCCGATTCTGTCTCTCAAGCTCATCGTGGTTGACTCTCCTACGTCGTCATTATTTCTACTCACCATTGGGAATTCTTCGACTCATCATAAAAATATAGCAGGCCCGGAGTCAACTAGGGCTCCGGGCCTGCTCATCTTTCCGTTCGACAACGTTCTATTGCTTACACTCGGGGTCGCACCAGATGGTCTCGTACTTGTAGTTCTGGCTGTACGCTGTCGGGGAAATGTTGAAGTTCTTGATTACGCTGGATATGTACATGGGCCTTACAACGAAGTAGAGACCTATCTTGGGGACTTCATCCAGGATAATCTGGGTTGCTTCTTCCGCAAGGACCTGTCGCTTTCCCCTGTCTACCTCCCTTGATTGGGCTTGGAATATCTCTTCGATTCTGGCGTTGTCCCAGCCCATGTAATTGCTCACCACGCCGTCCCTGTACACACGGCTGAACATATCCTCCGGGTCAATAATCAGGAGACCGAGGCTCTGAAGCAGCATCTCAAAGTGCCTATTGCTGCGGTTGTCGTTGAGAGTCGCATGCTCTTGTATATCAATTGTGACGTCAATGTTCAGGAACCGCTTCAGCTGGTCCGCAATAAGCTGAGACCCTTCCACGCCATCCAGCCCTCCTCCGGCGATAACCGAGGTCTTGAAACCGTTGGGGAAACCGGCCTCTGCCATCAGCCTCTGGGCCTCGGCTATATCATCGGGATGTTTCTCCCCATTCAACTCTCTGAAGCCGGGCAGCTGGGCTACCTCTTCCTCGCTGGGGGAGAACCAGTACCCCGGCGCGAAGGGCCAACCCAAGGTGCCCTGCCCGCGAGTCAGTATGTCAATGAATGGCTGGCGATGGAGCGCCAGGTGCATTGCCTGCCTCACCCTCACGTCGCCAAAGGGTTCTCTATCGAGCCTGGGGTACAGGTCTACGTGACTGGCGGGGCCTGCAAAGAGCACCGTACCCTTGCCCGTGCCCTCCATCTGCTCTTTGAGTTGCAGCGCTTCCGCATTGGTCATAAAAGTGACCATGGAGTTGGACATGAGGACCTGTCCCGTCTTGTGGGCGGCCGTCACCGTTCCGGCTGATGATATGATGAAGTACCTCAGGCCATCCAGGTAGGGGAGTCCTGGTTTCCAGTATTCGTTATTCCTGGTGTACTCGATTCTGACGTCCGGCTCGTAATCTTTCAGCCTGTAGGCGCCCGAACCCAAAATACTTTCCACCAGCTTCATGTCAACGCCGGTCTCCACATGGTGCTTGGGGCGTATTGCCATGAAGTCCAGGGCAAGGTAGGGGAAGAAGGTCGCCGCCTGGTACTTCATGGTTACGTCTATGGTGTGCTCGTCTACCACCACGGAGTTATCGTAGTAGGGCTTTATCACGCCCACCCAGGGCCTGGACTTCTCGGTGTCCGTCATGTCGTCCAGGCTGAACTTTATATCGTTGGTGGTAAGTGGCATGCCATCGTGCCACATGGCATTCTCGTGGAGGAAGAATGTCCAGGTCAGGCCATCCTCACTCAGCTCCCAGCTTTTAGCTATATCCCCCCTTATATCAAGGGTGTCTGCGGTTTCGGTATCATACTCGACGAGGTTGTTGTATATGGGGGCATTCAGGTAGGCGGGGTTCCAGCCGCCCGCGTACCCGTCGAAGCCCTCAGACCTGGGTCCGTAGGGTATCATCATGGTGAGGATGTCGCCTCGCTTCGGCTGAGGGGCAGCTATGGCCGTCGGCCTGGGGGTGGGAGTGGCGCGCGGCGGCAGCGTGGGAGTAGGCGACGGGAACGGCGTCGCTGTCGGTGTCTCTCCGGGTTGCAACGTAGCTGTGGGTATTGGCACGGCTGTTGGAGTGGGAGTTGGCTGCGGCGTCTCACCCGGTGCTAGCGTGGCTGTGGGTTCGGGTGTCGCCGTAGGCTCCGGCACCGGGGTCTCATCGTCCCCGCCGCAGGCTGCTGCTATAATCGTAATCACAAGCAACAGCGGGATGAAGAGCATGGGCTTGAAGCGCCAGTTATGAGACATAGCGACCTCCAAATCTTTCAGTAGAAGCTTCCCGCAATATACAAGATTGCCCTGGCCTTGTCAATATATTGTGGCCTGGGTAGCTTACGCAGATACCTACTAGAAATTTCACAAAAATTTTGATTTCGGGTACTACACGATAGTGACGGGGTTGGGAGAAAGCTTGTAAAAATGCAGGCAGGCCCGGAGCCAACTACGGCTCCAGGCCTGCCTATCCTGCGCACTTCAGCTAAAGGCTACTGGGGATCACATGCCGGGTCACACCAGATGTGCTCCATCTTGTAGTTTTGGCTGTAGGCCGTGGGGGATATGTTGAAGTTCTGGACCGTGCTGGATATGAACATGGGCCTTATGACGTAGTAGAGGGGTATGTTGGGGAGCTCATCGAAGAAGATGTCTGCTGCCTCAAAGGTCAACTCCCTCCGCCTGTCT
>JAGWBG010000261.1 GCA_021296015.1 Dehalococcoidia bacterium
CCTACGTCACGCTGGAAAACGACTACATTGAGACGGGCTGGTGGATACTCCGTCAGCTTTGGGACAAGGGCCTGCTGTACCAGGACAGGAAGGGCACACCCCACTGCCCCCGGTGTGTCACCAGCCTCAGTTCCCACGAGGTGGCCCTGGGCTATCAGGAGATCACCCCCGACCCTTCCGTTTACGTGAAATTCAGGCTGACGGGATGGGACAACACCATCCGCGCTAGAAGGACTTTCAACGGCGCTTACGACGCCCTGATTTCCCACGGCGAGCCAGTCTATTTCCTGGCCTGGACAACCACCCCCTGGACCCTCCCCGGCAACACCGCCCTTGCCGTGTCCGGGGACGCCGACTACTCTCTCATCCAGATTGAGGGGGAACCGGGAACGGAACGGCTGATTATGGCCTCGGCTCTGGTGGAAAGTACCATCAGAGAGCCTCATAGTGTGCTGAGTACCCTCAAAGGATCAGACCTGATAGGCCGCACATACGCGAGCCTCTACGACCCCCGGGAGTACGGGGTGGATATAGGCCGGTTCGAGGAGAGGGACGTTCCAGGCGTGGGAAGGGTTACAAGCCTGGAGGACACCGACGTCTACAATCCCAGGGTAATCGGTACGGATTTTGTTTCAATGGAGGATGGCACGGGTATCGTCCACATAGCCCCCGCCTTCGGAGACGAGGACCTGAGCGCCGGACGGGAGAACGGTCTGAACTTCGTCCAGCCGGTTGACCTCCAGGGTATGGTCACCGGCAACTATCCCTTCGCGGGCAAGTTCGTAAAGGATGCCGATGACGACATCATCGCCGACCTTCGAGAAAGAGGTATCCTCTATCACCGGGACGTCTACCATCACACCTATCCCTTCTGTTGGCGCTGCGATACGCCCCTCCTCTACTACGCCAAGACCTCCTGGTACATCCGGACTACTGCATCCAAAGAGAGGCTCGTCAGCGGCAACCGGGAGATAAACTGGTATCCCGAATACATCAAGGAGGGGCGCTTCGGCGAGTGGCTTGCCAATAACGTGGACTGGGCCATCTCCAGAGAGCGCTACTGGGGCACACCCATTCCACTGTGGCAGTGCGACTCCTGCGGGGAGTATCACTGCGTCGGCAGCGTGGCAGAGCTGAAGGAGATGGCAGTCCCGGAGCACAAGGCCCTGGTGGACGACCTCGACCTCCACCGCCCGTACGTGGACAGGATAGCCATCGTGTGCCCAAAGTGCGCCGAGCCTATGAGCCGCATTCCGGAGGTCATGGACGGCTGGTTCGATTCGGGGACCATGCCCTTCGCCCAGTCCCACGTCACCTCATCCGATACCATCGGGCTACTGCGTGATAGTGGTCTCTTCCCCGCCGACTATATATGCGAGGCGGTAGACCAGACCCGGGGTTGGTTCTACAGCCTCCACGCCCTCTCGACCCTCCTCACGGAGCAGCCCAGCTACCGCAACGTCATCTGCCTTGGGCTTATCCTGGACGGGCAGGGTCAGAAGATGAGCAAGCACAAGGGCAACGTGGTAAATCCCTGGACGGTACTGGACGCCCAGGGTGCAGACGCTACCAGGTGGTATCTTTTCACCGCATCCCAACCGGGGGAGTCCCGGCGGTTTTCCCAAGACCTGGTGAACGAGGTGGTGCGCCGTTTCCTCCTGACCCTGTGGAACGTGTATTCCTTCTTCACCACCTACGCATCCGTAGACAATTTTCATCCGGACCAGATACCCCAGGGCTGGAAACCCACCTCGGAGCTGGACCGATGGCTCATGTCAGAGCTCAACTCCCTAGTGTCACAGGTGGACAGGCAGCTTGAATCCTATAACCCCACCGACGCAGGCAGGCGTATCCAGGACTTTGTGGACCTGCTGTCCAATTGGTACGTGCGCCGCAGCCGCCGCCGCTTCTGGAAGAGCGAGAACGACGACGATAAAATCTCGGCATACGCCACCCTCTACACCTGTCTGAGCACGTTGTGCAAGCTCATGGCACCCTTTACTCCCTTCGTGGCTGAGGAGATGTACCAGAACCTGGTGCGCTCCGTGGACGGAGATGCACCGGAGAGCGTCCACCTGGCCGACTTCCCCGATCCATCCCTCGACCTGGTAGACCAGCCTCTGATGGAGGCCACACGGCTGGCTATGAGGGTTTCCAGTATGGGTCGCGGAGCGCGCTCTCGTGCGGGTGTGAAGGTGCGCCAACCACTGGCTTCCGTTGCAGTGAAGCCCAGAATGCCCGAGGAGGGAGAGTACCTGCGCCGGGTGCAGCCACAAGTGTTGGATGAACTGAACATAAAGGAACTTCAGGTGCTGGACGAGGACGCAAGCCTGTACCGTCGGGCCAGCGAGTCTGCCGGTGAGCAGACCGATGCCATCGTCCAGATAGACTCCTACTGGGCATCCCTTGAGGGTGGGTACATGGTGGCGATGGATACCACCATCACGCCGGACCTGGCCGAGGAAGGGCTGGCAAGGGAGCTGGTCCACCGCATCCAGAACCTCAGACGGGCCGCCGGTTTCGAAATCACCGACAGAATCCTCACATACTATCAGGGGCCGGACTCGGTGGGGATGGTGATGGAGAAGTTCGCCAACTACATCCGGCAGGAAACCCTATCCGAGGGACTGGTGGAAGGCGAGCCGGCGGAAGGCGCCCACACCGAGAAGCAGAAGCTGGAGGGTGGGGAGGTAACGCTGGGGGTG
>JAGWBG010000005.1:0-7375 GCA_021296015.1 Dehalococcoidia bacterium
CCCAGGGTAAACGGCATCTCCTTCACAGGCTCGACTGAAATAGGCTCCGGCATTTATACCGAGGGTGCGAAGAGCCTGAAGAAAGTCCAATGCGAAATGGGCGGCAAGAACGCGGTTATCGTCCTGTCCGACGCCGACATTGACAAGGCTATGGGTGGCATAGTCCAGGGCGCTTTCGGCTCCACCGGCCAGAGATGCACCGCAACCAGCAGGGCCATTGTGGATGAAGCCATATACGAGCCTTTCATGGAGGAGTTAATAGAGCGCACCAGCAAGCTCAAGGTGGGCGATGGCATAGAGCCGGGTGTGGACGTAGGGCCTCTCTCCAGCCAGTACCAGTTCGAGAAGGTAATGGAGTATATCGGCGTTGGCACGGAAGAAGGGGCCAGGCTGACCTACGGTGGCAACCACCTCACCGGACCGGGTTACGAGGGAGGGTACTACATCGAGCCGACCATCTTTACTGACGTAGACCCCTCCATGCGTATAGCCCAGGAAGAGATATTCGGGCCGGTGCTGACGGTGTTCAAAGCTAGGGACCTGGCAGAAGCTATAGAGTTGGCTAACAGCGTCCAGTTTGGCCTCTCCTCTTCTATTTACACGACGGACCTTACACAGGCCTTCCAGTACGTGGAGCAGGTGGAGGCGGGGATAGTCCACATCAACGCCCCGACCCTGGGTGGCGAGGTACATCTGCCCTTCGGTGGAATGAAGGCATCGGGGGTGGGGGCCAGGGAGCAGGGCACGGAGGCAGTGAACTTCTTCAGCGAGGTCGTGACGGTTTATATAGACTACGCCGGCGCCACCAGGGCACAGGCCAAGTTTATTTAAGGGATATGCCAATGGTTCTGAGGTTATTGCGTTCAGCACCAGGAATGGTCTACAGGCCCACCTGTGCTAAAATAGAGACGCTATCCCGATGGAGGGTACTGTAGTGGCTGTTCTCTATATCACCTCTGACCGGCCCGCCGCGGGCAAGACAGCCCTGGCCGGTGCCCTGGCAGCCGGGTTGTCCGGGGTGGGCAGAGGGGTAGGATACATCAAGCCCTTTTCCGCCTCCCCCCAGGACGACCCCGATGTGGCCTTCATCGCCAGGACCATCCTCCTCGACGAGAACGGCGCACCTCAGCAGGCTACTCTGCCCATGCCCGAAGGTATGGCAGAGGGCCAACCCTTGGCGGAAAGCATGGCAAGGGAGTTGGCACAGTCCATAGAATGTATAGCCGCTACCAGGGAAACGGTGCTGGTGGAGGGGCCGGACATCTCGCTATCCGGTTCAGCGACGCTGGCGGATCATCTTGGTGGTACGGTATTGCTGGTTATCTGCTATGAGCCGGGGCTCAGCGCTGAGCGTGTTATCCAGGCGTGCCAGCCCTTTGGACAGCGTCTTCTGGGAGTCCTGATAAACTCCGTTACCCGGTACAGGGAGCGAGAGGTGAGGCAGGGCCTCGTATCCGCTATAGAGTCCCGGGGAGTGAAGTGCCTTGGAGCCATTCCCGAAGACCGGCTCATGGCGTCGGTTACCGTGGGCCAGATTGCCCAGCACCTTGATGGGCACTGGGTGTTGGGTGAGGAGAAGGCCCATGACTTGGTTGAAAATTTCCTCATCGGCGGGAACATCATGGACTCGGGCCTGACCTATTTCGGACGGATGGAGAACAAGGCGGTTATCGTCCGGGGAGACCGGCCCGACATACAGCTGGCCGCCTTATCTTCACCCACCACATGTCTCATTCTCACCGGCGGGCACGAGCCAATTCAGTATGTGTATCACCAGGCGGAACAGGAAGAGGTGCCCCTGTTGGTGGTGCCAGCGGATACCATATCCGCCGCTCACGCCCTGGATGCCGCGCTTGAAGCCTCTACAGTCCACCACCCCGGAAAGCTGGAACGGTTCCGGGAGTTGACCGAAGAGCATGTGGACGTAGCGGCTATCCAGGCCCTTTGAAACCCACTCCCGCCTTCCTTTGGGATCTTCTCGACCATCTACGCATACGAGCCCACTTACTCCATATAGACTTATATCGTTTGTATTGCGATGTATGTCTGAAGGGTGTAACCTCCAGGGAGGGACAAATCACAGTCGGCCTAATAACGAGGGATAGCGTTGCCCGAATCGGAGAATACAAGGCTTTCGCTGTCGGAAGCGTCGGATGAGTCTCCGGTAGGTGAGGCTTCCGAGACGCCTGACCGGGAGGCCGGGCCGGCCGGCTCTGTCCATGACGGCTACGTGGGGGTGAAATTCGCCCATCCCAGTGAGATGGAGTTTGCCCATATTCTCGACTTCTATGGGGTGAAGTGGTCCTACGAGCCCCGGTCCTTTCCCCTGCGCTGGGATGGGGACAGGATTCTTGAGATGTTTACCCCGGATTTCTACCTTCCGGACCTGGACCTCTACGTCGAGCTAACTACCCTGAGACAAAGGCTGGTCACGGAGAAGAACCGGAAACTGCGGCAATTGAGGGAGCTATACCCGGATGTTAACGTCAAGCTCCTCTACAAGCGCGATTATCACCGTCTGCTAGCCAAGTACGGTTACGGCCCCCTGGTCCAGGGGGACATCCAGACGATAGACCGTGTCCTCATAGACGCTGAGCAAGTCCAGAAGCGAGTAGGGGAGCTGGGGCGTCAGATAGCCCTGGACTATGCGGGCACCCGACCCGTGCTGGTCGGTGTACTCAAAGGGGTGCTTTGCTTTATGCCCGATCTAATGCGTCAGGTCTCTCTCCCCCTGTCCGTGGAGTTCATGTCCATATCATATTTTAGCGGCGATGGGGGAGGGGTAAAAATCACCAAGGACTTGGATGGGGATATAACCGGTCAGCACGTGGTTATGGTGGAGGACATCGTGGATACAGGCATGACCCTGAACTATCTCCTCAACTACCTGCGTACCAGAAACCCGGCCAGCGTCAGGGTATGTACACTTCTGGACAAGCGTGTGCGGCGTCTTGTTGACGTTCCCTTGGACTACGTTGGCTTAGAGATTCCCGACGAGTTTGTGGTGGGCTATGGTCTGGACTACCTGGAAAAGTACCGCAACCTGTCCTTCATCGGCGTTCTCAATCCTCAGGATAATGAGGAGACCCAACGTCCTACGGCGGAAGCAAGAGGAAAAAGGGTCTCCCCAGTAACCTCGGCCACTAGCCACCAGCAACTAACTCCACTCGCTGCAACCTTTCGACCCAACCCTGGGCGACTGCTCTGTCAAACAGCCTCCCTACTCAGCTACAGCACCCACTGGCCTGAATTACTGGGGATACTACATATAGTATATTAGACCTCTGTTTGTCTGTCAACGTCGATGATCTGAAGAGGAAAACGCAAGACTACACATTTCATCCTAGTCTGCATCCCGTCATTCAAGCCATCGCCGGGAACAAAATGACCCTCTCCTTCGTCTTGAACTATTGAACCGGTTCGTAGTCGCAGAGTTTCTAGAGGAGGGAAATGGAATGACAAAGAAAGGGCTGATGTTCTCGGCAGTTCCGGCATTAGGCTTCATGGGTGTGTTCCCAATGAAAGGATACCGAAGGCTGGCGGCTGCTATATTGGGTGTGGCCTTGCTAGGCGTACTGTTAGCCTCGTGCGGCTCGCAATCGCCTACCGCAAGCCCAGCCCAGACCGCTACGTCCGCTCCAACAGTGGGCCCAACACCTACCACACCACCGGAACCCACCCAGCTGACCACAAACCAAGCCACAACCGCCCCGACCGCTCCAACGCCCACCGGACCCCTAGATACCCCTCGACAGACCGAGGTCCCCATCCCGACCGCTACACCTGTTCCAACGCCACAGCCGATTCCCACCAGATTGGCGGAAACGGACTCTCAGTTGATGATGGCCCCCACTCCAACCGCCATGCCGGCCGCCGAGGCGCAGTCGGCTACCCTCTCGGGACTATCCCCCCGTTCCACGGATAGCTACGTGCTATCTACCGGTGGGACGGATACGGTGAACGACGCACCCTATGACGCCACCTTCTTCAAACACTACGGCGTCAACCCTTTCATAGACACCGAGGACGACCACCTGTCCACCTTCGCGATGGACGTGGACACCGCCTCGTACACCGTTATGCGACGCATTATACAAGACGGCTACTTGCCGGACCCGGAAGCGGTACGAGTAGAAGAGTTCGTGAATTTCTTCGAGCATGGCTATGAGCCGCCCAAGGATGACGTCTTCTCCATCCACATTGAAGGCTCCCCGTCTCCCTTCGGTGGCAATAGCCACTGGCTAATGCGGGTCGGTCTCCAGGGGCATGTGATAGCGGCGGAGGAGCGTAAGGACGCTTCTTTGATATTTGTCATAGACGTTTCCGGCTCCATGGCCCGGGAGGACCGCCTGGGGCTGGTCAAGAGGTCGCTGGGGCTTCTGGTGGATGAGCTTCGCCCGATGGACCAGGTCGGGATCGTGGTCTATGGCTCCCAGGGACGCGTGCTCCTGGAACCTACCAGCGGCGCCAACAAAGAGGCTATCATGGAGGCTGTTAACGCACTGAGCCCCGATGGTGCTACCAACGCTGCCGAGGGACTGGTCCTGGGCTATAAGATGGCCGTCAAGGAGGTACAATCGGAGCGCATAACTCGCGTGATTCTCCTCTCCGATGGCGTAGCCAACGTGGGGAACACAGGCTCAGGTTCCATCCTCAACCTCATAAAGGGCTACGTGGAAGAGGGAGTAACCCTCTCCACGGTCGGCTTCGGCATGGGCAACTATAACGACATCCTGATGGAGCAGTTAGCCAACGACGGCAACGGGACCTACGCCTACGTGGACACTCTTAGCGAGGCCCGGCGCATATTCGTTGAGAACCTGACAGGCACCCTCCAGGTGATAGCTTTGGACTCGAAAATTCAGGTTGACTTCAACCCGGAGGTGGTGAGTCGGTACAGGCTCCTTGGGTACGAGAACCGGCGGGTGGCCGACCAGGACTTCCGCAACGATGCCGTGGATGCCGGTGAGGTCGGCGCAGGCCACAGCGTTACCGCGCTATATGAGTTGAAGCTCCACGAAGGCGAGAGTGGTTCTCTGGCGACTGTGTTCATCCGCTACCAGGACCCCGACACAAGAGAGGTCACGGAACTTAGCCGGAATTTCGACCGGACCCAGCTTAGACAGAGGTTCGAGGACTCCTCTCCCCGCTTCCAGCTTGCCGCCGCCGTGGCCGAATACGCAGAAATCCTCCGGGAAAGCTACTGGGCACAGGGTGGCAGCCTTGAGGACGTTCTGACTGTGGCCGAGCGTGTGCAGGGGTTGTTGGTAGAAGACTCCGATGTGGCCGAGTTCGTTGGCTTGGTGGTACAGGCAAGACTGATAGGGTCTCGCGGGTAGTTAGCCCACGATGGGCTGAGCGATAATCCACAGGCTCACCACGGTATATGCCACCATCAACGTAATCATGGGGTATTGGCTCTTCAGGGCTGTTATGCGGTCCCTGAAGAGCCGCATGGCAATGTAGTGGGCCAGGTATACCGCCATGATATGGCCCAGCACTATCAACCCCACGGAGAGGAACCATACGACTTTGGCGTTGATGACACCAATGTCTATCTTGTACTCGGCTGTGCCAAAGAGGTCCCACTCAAAGCCGAAGGGGTTGGAGGCGATGGGTATGATGATCTGGCCCTGAATAATCAGCAGAGTAAGGAAGTGGGCGATGTTATAGGCCAGGGCGATGGGTATGAGGGAGTAAACGAAGGCCCTGGCCAGGTCTCCCACGCCCGCGCTGTTCCCTACCGAGCGGTACATGAGATGGGAGAAAGCCAGATACACCAGCAGGAAAGCCACGGGGAAAAGCAGCAGGCCCAGGGTGTCGGCGATGGTAAGGCCGTTGAAGACGACGTTGTTGATTGTCCCTGCGAAGATGTCCAGGGAGAAGGACTGGACGTCCACCCACGCAGGCGTGGCGCTGAACCCGTCGAAGGTCACCGTAGATAGCAAAAGAACGACCATAACCAGCACGTCGTTGGTTACGCTCTCGTTCCGGGCCAGCCCTATGGTGAAGGGCCGTATATTTAGCTCTCTACTCTCAGCCCGCTCGAAGCACTCGTAGCAATTGACACACTCTCCATCCAGGTCCAGACAGGACCCTCCACACACCCGACACACGTCCGGCTCCCTGACCCTCACCTCGGTAGGGGCGAACCTCGCTAGGAAACTGAAAACCACGGAGAAGGCCTCCCCGTGTCTCAGCCAACGGTGCTTGCCAAAGACCACCATGCCGCCCAGAGTAATGGCCGAGTATACGACGACCATGATGGCTACCCTGTTGGGAATGGACGCCTCGGAATAGGCGTTCTCTGCCCATGCGAAAGCCAGGAACAGGACCAGCGCCGGCCAGATGCCCAGGTCACGGGGATACTCCGCGTTTAGTGAAAGGCTGCCCCCCGGCCTGAGCCGGGTATACAGCCACTCCGCCCACTCGAAGAGTATCTTCCAGGGATTTATCAGTGCCCACACGTTTCCTACCAGTGCGGCTACGAAGCCCATGCCGACCCACCAGATTATCCAGACGAAGATGGGGGCGAAGTTCAGGGAGGATGTCTGAGCACCTATAAACCCGGTGGCTATCACAAGTCCCAGGAGGAAAACCGCCAGAAGTTTTACCGGCAGCAAAGTAACGGGGCACGTCAGAATAGCCCGCAGCCACCCGTGCTTGAACAGGTTGTACCGCCAGTAGCCGCTATGGCTCGGACCGCTCCTCATGTACAGGCCGATAATGGCAAAAGAGAGGGCTACGGCCACTCCTGCCCCCACCAAAAAGTAGCCTAGGGGCACTGGCAGATCGTACCTATCCCCGAAGCCGTGGGCATAAGCCGGCTGAGCCAGCAGACCAACCCCCAAGGCGAGTAGAGGTAGTATTAGTTTCGGATTTCGCATGGTTCCATTCCTCTACACACTTTGTCTTCGCCGCCGCCTCCTTCTGCGTATCCGGTCCCACGTCCATATAGAAAGGGCCAGCAAAGCTACGGCCACCGCTGCCACAAAGGCCACGCTGAAGCCGCCGGGTCTGCTGACCTCCATAGGCAATTCCAGGCTGGCCTCGCCCAACTCGGTCACCACCTCCAGCGTGAAAGTCCATCTGCCCTCCATATCCAGAGGTATGTCCACCTCGTAGAACTGGGGACTCTGGGGTGTGTTCAACGCCCGCACCGGGCCGACACCGGTAGAATCGGGAGGGCCGCTTGCCGCTATCGTCACCAGGGCATCGGTAATAGGCTCTCCGGCCTCGGCGTCATTCACCAGTATGCTGAAGTGCAAATTCCCCACTCGGGGGGTCCCGGGCAGAATACCCACCTCCAAGTCGTAGGGGCCGACCCGTTCATTCTTTACCACCGGACGGGTGGTCCCGTTGGCAAAGGCCGTAC
>JAGWBG010000005.1:7403-21475 GCA_021296015.1 Dehalococcoidia bacterium
TGCTGCGGTGGATAGCGGCCAGGGCACTAGGGACGGCAGCCCCCTTTTGATGACGTTCAGGTCAAGATTGTGGCCCATAGACCGCTTCGATGGTGGTCTGCCCCGTTGTGGTGATGATGCCTCGTGCCTGAGTAGCCGGGGCAGACGGTAGGATAATAAGTTCGTTCAGCATAGGTACGTATCTATCATAACCCGTCGCCACCTGTGGGAGTCAAGGAGGGGCGATTGACGGTTGGGGGCCTTGCCATTTCTCCGACGGAGGAATATATTAGCAAGTAATCCGGGGGTAGACCTGCCTCGCCGTCGGGCAGGTACGCATACCTGATACTAGAAGCCATCCTGCCCAGGCAGTTTTTAAGGAGGAACGGCAATGACGAAACCCAAGAGAGTAGGCCATCTTGTGCTGAACGTCCGAGACGTAGAGGCGTCTACGAGGTTCTACACCGAGATACTGGGCTTTGAAATCGCTGTACAGCGCCCCAACATGACCTTCCTGACCTGCGGAAAGATCCACCACGACCTGGCGCTGTTCAAGGCGTCTGAAGACTCTCCGCCCGTTAGCGAGGGGCAGGTAGGTTTGAACCACTTCGCCGTCCAGGTAGAGGACCTTGACGCTTTGACAGAGACCTATCAGCGTCTCAAGGAAAAGGGAGTTCCGGTTGATAATACCGTAGACCACGGTATGACTCAGAGTGTGTACTTCCATGACCCCGACGGAATCAGAATAGAGTTCTTCTGCAATAGTACGTCAACGACCGAAGAGGGCCTGGCGTTGATGCGCGCGCCCGACCGGCAGAACAGGGAACTGGTGCTGGAGGATGCCCCGGCATAGGTGTCATAGCTTGTGGTGCGTCTTTGCGTCACAGCGCCTAACTGTCATCTTCCACAAAGGCCCCCACGAAGGGCAGCCTGGACGGGGGCCAGTAGATGAACCACACCTCGCCTATAATCTCGTCAACGGTGACGGGGCCCCAGTCCCGGGAGTCGTTACTTCTACTCCTGTTATCTCCCAGCACAAAGTATTGCCCCTCCTGGAGTATACAGTCGAATTGCCTCAGGGTCGGGATGCAGGTCATAGACCCAACGACGTTAGATTGGGTCAGGTACGGCTCGGCCAATGGCTCTCCGTTAATAAGTACCTTGCCATCCCTTATCTCTACCCTCTCACCCGGCAGACCTATAACCCTTTTTACGTAGGCCTGGTCGGGCATCGAAGGGGCCTGGAAGACGATGACCTCACCCCGCTGGGCAGGGTGGGAGAAGGCCAGATATTTCTGATTGTCCCCTTCGGGATCAACGTTCCAGAAGGGGACAAGTCTGGCGAGCCGCTCCATGTCTAGCCTGAAATGGGACAGTTTGTTCACCATGAGGTATTCTCCCCCATTCAGTAGGGGTCTCATGCTGGGGCCTTCAACCCGGAAGTTCTGAACGCTAATCAGGATAACGAAAAACACCAGAAGCGCTAGAACGATGGCCTCTAGGAGTTCCCTTATTAGACGAGACATGTATAAAATAGGTCGGGTAAGGTCAAGAGATGCTTGGGGTCAACACGCTGTAATACGTCCATTATATCGCCCTGACTTTTTTAATGCTACGCCCAAGGGAGAATAATAAGGGCGAGTGCAAAACGACACATTCCTGCCTGCCGGCAGGCAGGTCGTCATTCTGGGGAAGGCCAGAATTCAGGGGGCGAGGGTGTGGATTCCGGCTCAAGGCCGGAATGACGATGTGGGAGCGGGAGTGGCGGCCTTAGACAAACCCTGGCCTGGCGCCAGGGCAGGCTGAGTTTTGCACTTCCCTCGAGAATAATATATAGGAGGTGCCGGATGGTCTCCCTGGCCGATCTGGATGCCATGAGCATGGAGGAGGCCCAGGTCCTGCCCTACGCCGAGCGGGATCGCCTTCTGGACCTAATCATCGCCGACGGACGACGGCAGTCCACCGACATGGTGTCCTATCGCACCGGCCTCTACTGCGACTATTTCGAGGAGGACCTGGTACGCCTGCTCAAGGTACGAGCCGTTAAGATTATATGCCGTGGCACCACATCATCCGGGTTCGACGGCGTTGTCGTGGGCGAGACCGAAGAGGAGCAGTACCGCGCCGCCTTCTGCCACGTGAATACCACCCTGGAGGCCGCCGGCTCTGGTTTTGGCCGGGTAGTCACACTGGTCGTCTTTCTGACCGACATGGACAACTGGCCCCTGCTGAACCAAGTCTACCGGGAGTTTATCCCCGAACCACCGTGCCGGGCGGTAATAGGGACCACGGGCCTGGCCCAGAAGCCTCTGGCCATAGAGATTGTCAACTGCGTCGCTTATCGTGTCGCCCCGTGATGTGGCACGACTCTCTCTAATGTTGGTCAGATACCGGGGTTTGCCAGGAAGTCGAGGATTTCCCGTGCTAGGGCCTCCGGGTCGTCGTAGGCGGTGAAGTAGGAGCCGCCTTTGAGCATACGGGTGCGGTTCCGCCGCATTCGTGCGGCGACGGGTTCCAGGGCAGGGCGCTGGCCGTCCTGGTCTCCGCTCATCACCAGGGTAGGGGCCTGAATAAGGGGTAGACGCTCCAGAATATCGCGGCTATGGCGGTAGATGGCTATGTAGGCCTCGTTGCGCCGCTCCCCTGCCATTAGCTTCCACACAACTTCTTTCTGGATTGTTTCCAGGGCCTCCTCGGAGTAGGGTTTCGGGAATAGCCCTTCTCTCATTCTTCCGGTAATGTCGTCCCACATCTCCATCAAATGACTGCCGTCATCCTTCAGAGGAAAGTACCTGATTCTGGACTCCAGCATCTCCGATGGTTCATCCCAGTAGGGAACGCCGTACACCACCAGCTTGTCCACCCTGTCTGGATAACCGGCCGCCACCTCACAGGCGATGGCTGCCCCTGTGTGATGGCCGAAGATATACGCCCGGTCAATACCCAGGGCGTCCAGGAAAGCAACGACACTGTCGGCGTACTCGGCGACAGCGTATTGGTGAGGGGGCGGGTCGGACATCCCGTATCCGAGGGTATCCAGGGCAAGGACCCGGTAGGAAGCGGCCAGGGAAGGAATCATGCCCTCGAACTGCTCCGAACAGCTGGCGGTCTGGTGGAGGAGAAGAAGGGGCTGGCCCACACCGGCGTGGCGGTAGTGGATTTGACCATGAGGAGTGTTTGCATAGGCACGAAGGATTCCCTCAGTCATTATTACCTCCCCAATGTTGAGCTACTCATCCGGACCGCCTAGGACCTCCGATGAAGAGAGCCGGCTATGCGGGTCTGTACCTATGGGGTGAGCAGCCCCACGATTTCTTCTACCGTGTGGACATCTTCAAGCCTATCCACCAGGTCTATGAGTGCCTGGCAGTTGGCCGGCGGCAGATGCCCCGCTCCAGCCTCCCAGCAACGCCGGAACTTTGCCAGGTGTTGCTCCCTGGACAGCGGATTGTCCGGGTGGCCCAGTGCCCGTTCCACCTGATGCTCGTATACCTGGCCGCTCTTCAGCCGTATACGGAGCCGCACCGGCGTCATGGCGTTCTCGTCATGATTATCTGCATCCCGTGTAACCCGGATACGCTGTGCCAGCTTATGCACCTCCGGGTCAACCAACGCATCGCCCATAAAATCGCCGACGAACACGTCGCCCTTTATGATGATGTTTGCCAGGACGAAGGGTATCGAAAGCTTGGCGTACTGGGTTGTTGGTGCACTGGTGTTCAGGGGCCTTCCGACCAGACGGTGCACCAGGGGCGGGACTGTAGCCTCGATTTCATCCACGTCTTCCGGGGCTATGCCATGTTGATTGCGCAGGGTCAGGGTCGCCTCGACTACGCCGTGGGTCAGCCGTCCTGAGGGGAAGGGCTTGTGGCTCACCCGTTCCACCTGCCAGATCCGGCCCAGATTTGCTATCACGTCATCCACCTGGTACTCGCCCTCGAACAGCCGGAAGTAGCCATAGCGGCCCTCCATAACGTCGGACGCACCCACCACCCCCTCGGCCGCGAGCTCTATCGCCGTAATGGCTGCCCTGGCGTTGAACCCGGTCTGCATGGAGTTGACCATTGCCCCCTCGTGATGGGGTTGCAGAGTGCCGCAAATCTGGCTGTAGACGATGCCCATAGCATTGGCAAGGGTTTTTTCGTCGAACGCGAGAAGCTTTCCCGCAGCAGCAACGGAGCCGAAAGCTCCGGCCGTGCCGGGTCGGAAGTGGGCCAGGGGCGACCTGGATGAGATGCCGATGGAGCAGGTGACGTCAACCCCCAGGGCAACGGCGGTCAGAAGCTCCCGTCCGGTGACGTTGCCCCTGGTCTCGGCAATTGACAGCGCAACTGGAAGGGCCGTGGTGAAGGGATGAAGAACGGCCTCATCGTGAGCACAATCGAACTCCTGGTTGTGCATGAAGAAGCTGTTCGCCATCGCAGCGGAAGGGGCCGGGAGCCTGTCTCCAAAGACCAGGACCGTGCTCTCCTCTTTGCCGCCCCAGCCCCGGATGACCCGGCGCATCTGAGGGACGCCCGGTGCCAGCGTCCCGGCAATCGCCACCCCTAGCGTATCGAGGAGAAAGGTCTTTGTTGCCTTGATGGCACCGGCGGAAAGGTCTTCGTAGCGACTGATGGAGGCGTGGTGTACGAAGCTATGGATGGCGTCGGCCTTGTGGCTGGATTGGGGAGCCAAATCAGTCACGCCGTTACCTCCTTAGATGAGGACGTAGACGAGTTCGCGAAGCTTTACCTCGTCGAGGCAATTGTAGTGCCGCCCCTGTGCGTCGTCAAGAAAAGCGGTCCATTTGCAAAGAAACCTCAAATACGTGACGGTTGTCACAGATTCCTGGTATGAGCCCTGCTGCCCAAGGAATCGCTGAAGACCAGGGGAGGACATCCACGTGCAATGGGCTGGTTGTGCCTGATTCCTCCTGGACGCAGCCGGTCCGTGTCGTTTCTGAGTCTGGACATTTGACCCAAAATTGCGGCTAGCCCCTCCTGTTGTTTATGAAGTGCTATAATCGCAGACAGGCGATGTCCTCGGAGCGGTCCGGATGTATGATATGGACACAATCAGTTTCATCTCCCATAAAATATGAGGTATACAGGGATGCCATACATTGAGGTCAATGGAGACCGTTTCCACTATCAGGTTGATGACTATGCTGACCCCTGGAATGACTACGGGACTGTCCTGCTCCATCATGCGGCGGCGGGGAACCTGCATCGCTGGAGAGCCTGGGTGCCCACCCTGGCACGCCATCATCGGGTCCTGCGCTTCGATATGAGAGGACATGGCAATACGGCACCGCCGCCGGGGTCGCGGTTCTCTCTCCCGGGACTGGCAAGCGACATCGTCGGGGTAATGGATGCCCTTGAGATAGATAAAGTCCATCTGGTAGGGGCTTCTGCCGGAGGTATAGTGAGCCTGCGCTTCGCCCACGATTTTCCTCAGCGGCTCAACAGCCTCACCCTGGTAGCCTCGACACCCAGGCTGGCCCAGCCGAGAATAGACAGGACGGCCTGGGGACGTATCTTGGAGGAGCAGGGGGTTAAAGCCTGGCTTCTCTCAGACGCCCAGAGACGTTTTGGCCCCCATGCCGACCCGGGCCTGATAGAGTGGTACGCCGAGGAAGGTACGAGAAGCAGCGCGGATATGGTGATGTCCCTCCAGGCCTGCCTCATGGCCGAGGATCTGACTCCCCTGCTGCCCAATATCCAGGTGCCCACCCTCATTTTGGCGGCCCGCCGCGATGACATCACCCCATTTGAGACCCAGCGACTGATGGCCCGTCGGATGCCTAACGCTAAGCTGAAGACCTTCGCCGACGTGGGCCACAACATGAAGGTGGAGATTCCCGACCGACTTGCCAGATACGTGCTGCGTTTCATTGAGGGAGTGGGTGGCACACGGTCTTAGGTGGGGGTGCCCTGGCCTGGGCTGTTACCGTCCTTTGAACTCCGGTCGGCGCTTCTCCAGGAACGCCTGTTGTCCTTCCTGGTAGTCCTGGGTATCGAAGTGAAGGAAGGGCAGGGCCTCCTGCTCAGGCGAAAGGTGGCTAAGGTCCGGGTCCTCCAGCACGGTCCGGGACATCTCTTTGTGGGCTTTATGGGAGAGAGGGGCCAGACGGGCCATCTGCCGTGCGACGCCGTACGTGTGCTCCTCGACTTCGGCCACGGGCACCACCTTGTGTACCAGGCCCAGGCGCAGCGACTCTTCGGCGTCCACAATACCGGCAGTCAGCAGTATGTACAGTGCTCCTGAGCGGCCTGCAAGCTGTACCAGGCGTCTTATCTCTCCGTATCCTATGGAAATACCCAGGCGTGCGGCGGTGATGCCCAGTCGGGCGTTGTCTGCCGCTATCCTGAGGTCACACGCATGGGTCAGTTCACATCCTCCGCCGACGCAATAGCCTTTGATGAGGCAAATGGTGGGCTTGGAGAGGGCTTCCACAGCGTCCATCGCGCCGTCCACTGCCGAAGCGTAGATTTGAGCCTTGGCCGAGTTGTTCCTGTATAGCTCGAAGCCCTTTATGTCTGCGCCTGCAGAGAAGGCTTCGTCTCCCGCACCTCTGAAGACCACTACCCTCACCGAGGAAGATGTCTCCAGGTCAACGGCGAGCCTTTGCAACTCCAGCCACATCTCATAACTTATGGCATTGCGTTGGTCGGGGCGGTTGAGTGTGACCGTGGCAATGCCATCCTGTTCGTCCAGCAGTATTTCCTCACCCATTCCGTTCCTCCTGACTGGTACTCCGCTTCTGCTGTTGCTATGAAAGGCTTGGGTACATATTTGTTCAGATTTTACACGTTTCCCATGGTTGATGCCAGCGTATCCGATATGGCAGCCAGGGCCATTCCTATGAGAATACCCTGCATCATACCCGCTTTCGCGGGTATCCATCATCTCAAAGTCTCTGGACTCCCGCTCTCCCGGCGAGTCATCGATGTTCGCGGGAGTGACGGTGGGATGGTGATGTAAATGTCGGCTAATTCGTTGACAGGAATCATGTCAGAATGATAAATTCTATACTAAGCTGGCAGCCCTCAACGAGGACTGCTAAAATGATGCAAAGACCAGATACCAGGAGGGCCAACTTGCCAACTTACGATTATCAATGCTCCGACTGTGGGCACGTGTTCGAGTTGAAGCAGAGCTTCGACTCGGAGCCTCTGGGGACCTGCCCCCACTGCGAAGGCATTGCCAGACGCAAATTCCACGCTGTTCCCATCATATACAAGGGAACGGGATTTTATACTACCGACTATAAAAACACCGGCTATAGCGGCGTTTCTAAAAGTGAGAATGAGGAAAACGGCTCAAAGGAGAAAGCCAAGACTGCCAAGGCGAGCGCCGATAGCTCATCCGACAAGTCGGAGGCTGCCAAGGAGGCGTAACGGGCTTTGCGAGCTCTTATCCAGCGAGTGGCAGAGGCTTCCGTATCGGTAGACGGTGATGAGGTAGGCAGAACGGGGAAGGGGCTGGTCGTTCTGTTGAGTGTATCCAGAGAGGATGGTGAGGAGGATGCCCGCTATCTGGTGGATAAGACGGTAAACCTCAGAATCTTCCCAGCCCTCGAGGACAGATTTAATTGCTCCGCCCTGGATACGGGGGCGGAGCTTCTTGTTATCAGCCAGTTCACCCTGCACGCCGACACCCGCAGGGGCAGGCGCCCCGACTTTACCCAATCCGCACAGCCCGATGATGCCAGGAGGCTATACGAGACAGCCGTCCGACTTTTCCGGGATACGGGCCTGCGGGTGGAGACGGGGCGCTTCCGGGAGCACATGCTGGTGAACATCCGGAACGATGGCCCCGTGACCATTATGATTGACAGCGCCGACAGGTCCCGGCCAAGACGGGGCTAAACGTGCCAGCCCATGCCCCGGTACAATCCCCGCAGGTAGGCAATCTGGCCGCCGTGGGCTACTATATCCCATGTCATCTGGCCCAAGGCAGCGGCAGTGGTGCGGAGGGGGCTGTTGGGGGGCCAGACGACCTGGTGTTCCATATCTTCGAGGGTCAGGGAGTCCAGGTACTCCCTGGCGGCGTCCCTGACCGCTTGGTGGTAACCCAGCAACACTTCCCGGGTCGGGGGATTCCAAGCCGCTACCTGCTCGGCTGTCCAGCCCACGCCGCGGTCGTTGGCGTCCACCGCCATGCCGTACTTTTCGGACCATCCTTCGGTAATCCAGATCTGGGGCAAACCCCGAAGGCCGGTGTGGATGAAGGTGTCCATCACACGGTTCAAATGCCATATCAGCCAGGCGATGGAGTTGCACTGCTCGGCTGGTATCCGGGCCAGGGTCTCGTCGTCCAGTCCCTCCAAGGCGGAGTCTATCATTACCCAGTTGCGCTCTAGGGCGGTACGAGGAGCGTCTATGGCTGGCATCAGCCGACCTCCTGGTTGAACTCCAAGTCCAGGCTTATATCCAGGGCCTTCACCGAGTGGGTCAGACCACCGATGGATATGAGGTCAACCCCTGTCTCCGCGACCGCCCTCGCCGTCTCCAAGTTGATGCCCCCGGATGCCTCCAGTATGGCGCGCCCGTTGACCATCTCCACCCCTTGCCGCATGGTATCCAGGGACATGTTGTCCAGCATGATTATGTGTGCCCCGGCCTCCAGCGCCTCCCCTAGTTCTTCCAGATTGGTGACCTCTACCTCCACCTTGACGGTGTGGGATGCCCTCTCCAGGGCCAGCAGCACCGTCTCCTTCAGGTTGAGGCCCCGGGAGCGCAGGGCGGCGATGTGATTGTCCTTAATCAGGATTCCGTCGGCCAGGTTCATCCGGTGGTTCGCACCTCCACCGGCCCTGACGGCGTACTTGTCCAGGTATCTCAGCCCGGGGACGGTCTTGCGAGTGTCTACAATCTTCGACTTGAGGCCCTCCACCGCTTTTACGTAGCGAGCGGTGTCGGTGGCGATACCGCTCATGCGTTGCAGGAAGTTGAGGGCGGGCCGCTCTGCTCGGAGGATGCTTGCCGCGCTGCCCTCCACCCGCGCGATGGAGTCGCCCGGCACCAGGGAGGCCCCATCTTCCATCAGGGCCTCCCCACATAGCCGCGGGTCCACCCGGCGGAAAACAGCCAGGGACACGTCCACACCTGCCAGGACGCCAACGGACTTGGCCCGGACGAGGCCAACCCCTTTCAGATTGTGGGGTATGAGGCTATGGGTGGTAGGGTCGCTGAAGGTCTGGTCTTCGGCCAGGGCCTGGTCTATCAGATTTTGTACTTCAGGAGTCAGGTGAATCACTATGTAGCCCCCGCTAGGTCGCCTTCGCTTCGACGGGCTCCTCCTCCAGGCTCATGGGGAATTTGCCCATGAATACCCTGTCTCCGGCGGGCCACTGCTCTCTGGGTATCTCGTAGTACACCTCGTTGCCGTTGCCGTCCGGGTCGCGGAAATAGACGCCCAGGGAGATGCCGTGGTCGGAAATCTTTTCAATCTTTACTTCCTTTTCCTTGAGCCTTTTGTATAGCTCTTTCAGGTCCTCGAAGGTATCCATCCGCCATGCGACGTGGTTGAGTCCCACCTGGTTTTCCTCTCGCCCGCGTGCGTCTGGGCCCAGGTGCATCAGTGCGATTTCGTGGGCCTGTTCAAGGTCTGCCGACATGAAGACAGCCTGTCCCGGCCTGCGCTCGTAGGTGTGCAAGCCCAGCACGTCGGCGTAAAACTTCTCCGAGCGCTCCGCGTCCCTCACGTACAGGTTCACGTGCCCCAGATATTTCGGCTTGTAAGTCATCTCACAGCCTCCTCCTTTCGGCATTGGGCTAATGATAGCACGTTTTGTTCGGGCAATGCCAGCGCTCAAGCCCGAATTGAGATGACTCACCTTTTTTGCTACACTGGCCCAAATCAGACGAGGGAGGGTGCGCTGAGATGGCCCTTGGTCGAGAAGAGGTACAGGATATAGCTGCCCTGTGTCGCATAGGCATGACCGACGAGGACCTGAACGTGATGCCGGAGCAGCTTTCCCATGTCCTGGAGATGTTCCAGACCCTTCAAGAGCTGGACACGGAGAATGTGGCGCCCACGGGACATTCGGTCTCCGTGGATACGGTGATGCGTGCAGATGAGTCCCATCCCTCCGCTTCCCCGGAGAACGTCCTTGCCAACGCTCCACAACGGGACGGGGACCTGTTCCGGGTGAAAGTGGTCCTCGAGGAGTAGCTTGCATTGACCGATCTGTACGACCTTACCATCGACGAGACCCGAGACCTCTTGAAGAATGGAGAGATAAGCTCCACCGAGCTTACCCGGTCCTGCCTTGAACGCATCGGCTCGGTGGAGGAACGGGTGAAGGCATTCGTTACCGTCACCGGAGAGGCAGCCCTGGAGCAGGCCCGCCGTTCCAATTGTGGCACCCTCTCATCCGACCCTTCCATGCCCCTCAACGGCGTGCCCATGCAGATAAAGGACATCATGTGCACCAGGGGCATACCGACCACCTGCTCATCCCGTATGCTGGAGGACTTTGTTCCCATATACGACGCCACGGCCGTTGAAAGGCTGTACTCCCAGGGCGCTGTGCTGCTGGGCAAAGGGAATATGGACGAGTTCGCCATGGGGTCCTCTACCGAGAACTCCGCATTCTTCCCCAGCCGGAACCCCTGGGACCTGGACAGGGTTCCCGGAGGCAGCAGCGGCGGTGGGGCAGCTGCCGTGGCGGCAGGGGAAGCCATCTATGCCCTGGGTTCCGATACCGGGGGCAGCGTGAGACAGCCCGCCTCCTTCTGTGGTGTCGTCGGTATGAAACCCACCTATGGGCTGGTGAGCCGATTTGGACTCATAGCCTATGCCTCCTCCCTGGACCAGATAGGCCCCATTACCAGGGATGTCACCGACTGCTCCCTGGTTCTCAACGCCATCGCCGGACATGACCCCAGAGACTCCAACTCCATACCGCACCATGTGCCCGACTACACAAGCGCCCTCACCGGAGACATAGCGGGCCTTCGTATCGGAGTCCCCAAAGAATACTTCGTGGAAGGCATGGATGATGGAGTGAGGGAGGCGCTGAGGAAGGCCACGTCCGTGCTGGAAGGCCTGGGAGCCACCCTTGAAGAGGTCTCTCTGCCCAGCACACCCTACGCCCTGGCGTGCTACTACATTCTCGCCCTTTCGGAAAGCTCCGCAAACCTGGCGAGGTACGATGGGGTGAAGTACGGCTTCTCCTACCGCGACACGGACAATATGTGGGAGGCGATGGAAAAGACGCGACAGTATGGCTTTGGGGCTGAGGTGAAACGACGCATCATGCTGGGCACCTATGCCCTGTCCGCCGGCTATTACGATGCCTACTATCTGAAGGCCCAGAAGGTGCGGACCCTGATACGTCGCGAGTTCGAGGAGGTCATGGGGAGCTATGATGCGCTGGTGACACCCACCGCCCCCACGGTGGCCTTCCGGCTGGGAGAGAAGACCGAAGACCCGGTGCAGATCTACTTGGGCGATGTCTACACCGTACCTGCCAACGTGGCCGGACTTCCGGCCATATCCATCCCATGTGGCATGTCCGACGGTCTCCCTGTAGGTATGCAGCTAATAGGGTCCCACCTGTCCGAGGGCGCTCTGCTCCGCATAGCCCACGCCTACGAGCAAGCCACCGATTGGCATAGCATGAGACCCCAGCTTTAGCCCATTCCATCCCTTGACTAGGCTGAGAACGTATGTTAGCTTAGGGCCACGCAACCCGACTCCCTTATCCCCTTTGGGAGGAGATATGACATCAGGTCTGAAAGACGTGGTACAGGCAGAGTGGGAAGACGTAGTGGAGGCCATCGAAAAGTGCTATGAGTTGGGGTGGACCGACGGTCTGCCCGTAGTGCCGCCCACTACGGAGCGAGTCCAGCAGTTCCTCGACTACGCCGACCGTCCGGCCAATGAGGTATTGGGAGCCGTGCCAGAGCGCCGGCGGGAGATAACGGTGGACAAAGTGGCTGCCAACGCAGTGATGGCAGGCTGCCTGCCGGAGTACTTCCCGGTGGTACTGGCGGCTACTGAGGCCATGCTGGACCCGGTCTTCAACCTGATAGGCCCCTCCTCCAGCTTGGGCGGAGCCGGTATTCTAGCCGTCATCAATGGCCCCGTAATCCGGGAATTGGACATCAACTGCCGCAACAACCTCTTTGGCCCCGGGAACCGGGCTAACTCCACCATCGGAAGGTCCATCAGGCTGATACTGATGAACGCCTGCGCCTCCGTACCGGGCCTATTCGACCGGAGCATATTGGGTCACCCGGGAAAGTTTAGCTACTGTATCGCCGAGAATGAGACGGAGACCCATTGGAACCCCCTCCACGTGGAGAGAGGCTTTCCCAGGGGCACAAGCGCTGTGACTGTATTCGCGTGCGAAGGCCCCCGGCAGGTGCGGGCGGCATCCAAGCCTGAGGCTATACTGACCTGCGTAGCCGACGTTGCCTCGTCCCTGGGCACCTCTATGGCTAACACAGGGTCTGTTGGAGACACCTCCGCCATATTGCGGCAGGGCCAGATAGCCATGGTGGTGGCCGGGACCAGCGACGTTTGGGACGGGTGGAGCAAGGAAGATGTTCGCCAGTACCTTCAACCCAGGGTGCGCCGCCCTGTGGCTGACCTGAAGCGGGTGGAGGTAATTGAGGGCGACGTGGAGCCTGAGGATGAGGAGCGCTTCATCCCCCTGGTCCCGTCTGCCGACGACATCCTGGTAGTTTTTGGTGGTGGCCAGGAAGGACCAACCGCTGCCCTGATACCAAGCTGGGGGGCAAAGGTGTCTTCCACCGCCGTTACCAAGGCAATCAGACCACCGGCCGGATAGCGTACTATTGCACATTTACTCCAGGCCAGGTTAAGGAGGAAGTATATGGCGCTAGATACTCGTAAACGGTATATGCTCGCAGACCCCACCACCCGGCCCATAGCGGCCAGCTTCACGGGCGCGCAACGGCTGAATGACCTGAGAGGCAAGCGGGTGGGCCTGATAGACGACAGCAAGCCCAACGGCAAGGAGATTCTGGAGGAGCTGGCCGACCTGCTGAAGGCCAGGTACGGTGTTGCCGATGTCATGTACCACCGCAAGCCCTCTGCCTCCAAGCCCGCTGACCCCGAAGTTGTGGCCCGGATGGGCAAGGAGTGTGACTACGCCATCGTAGCCATCGGCGATTGAGGGTCCTGCAGCGCGTGCAGTGTGCACGACGGAATCCATCTGGAGAAGGTTGGCATCCCCTCAGCCACTATATGCACCGACCCCTTCAAGGTCACTGCCAGGGCTATGGCCAGCATGTGGGGCGCACCTGAGTATCCCACCATATTCACATCCCACCCCGTCGGCGGCCTGCCCAGGGAAGCCATAAGGAGCAGGGCGGAGGAGTTGCTGGATGAGGTGGTGGCGGTTCTTACGGGCGTGGAGGCCTCACACCTGACCCCAACGCCGTAAGGGGTGATTCCAAGGTGGCGTCCCAAACCTCCTCACCCTTGACGGGACCCGCCTCGGGGGCAGGAGGGATTGACATACTGCCCCGTACTCGATACGGGGTGAGGGTGAATTCTTCTTGTACCCCTCATCCCAACCTTCTCCCGCAAGGGGAGAAGGGGTTCCGTATCTTGGGGCACAATATAGATGATAGTGTGCTCTCGTCCCCCAATATCAGACAGGGCTGCCCTGGAGACCTTGAAGCCCCTTCAGGAGCCATATTTCCCCCAGGTGAGAGAACCCGTGGGTGAGGATGGGAGTCCCAAGGATATGCTCAATGGTCAGTTCACCCAAGGGCCTTACGTTCATCACCTGACCCAGGTCGTCGTCGGTAATGGTGTCCAGGTAAGACTGGGTCTCCTTCCACACCTCGCTCATGTAGGTACGGAATGCGGGAATATCCGAGATTCGCAGCGCTACGGCGTCCTCCAGGCTCATGCCTGTGCCCTGAGACCGCGAGTCAAGCCCAAACCGCTCGTCCCACTTCCCCTCCATCCATACCGTCGGCCTGCGCTGTTGCAGCACGAAGCGCACTAGATTGTCGACCGTACGGGTATAATGCCAGGCGATGAACGCGATGTGATTCCCATTGTCGTTGCGCCTCCAGTGGGCCTGTTCCTGGGACAAATCTCTCATAGCCTCGTCCAGTGAG
>JAGWBG010000262.1 GCA_021296015.1 Dehalococcoidia bacterium
GCCCACGGAGTTCCTCACGACGGACCCCCGTGACATCCTGGACAACCCGGAAGTGCATCAGTTGATAGAGGTGATTGGCGGTGAGTACCCCGCAAGCCAATACATCCGGGAGGCCCTCAACAGAGGCAAACACGTGGTGACCGCCAATAAAGAGGTGATGGCAAAGCACGGCCCCGAACTGATAACCCTAGCCGCAGCCAAGAAAGTGAACCTCTTGTTCGAGGCCAGCGTCGGCGGTGGCATACCAATCGTAGGCCCCTTGATGAAAGACCTTCTGGCAAACAATATCTGCTCCATCCACGCTATAATAAATGGCACTACCAACTACATCCTCACCCGGATGGCGCGGGATAGGGTAGACTTTAGTGAAGCCCTCCGAGAGGCCCAGGAGCAGGGATTCGCCGAAGCCGATCCTACCAACGACATAGAGGGAACGGACGCAGCCTACAAGCTGGCCGTTCTGGCCAGCCTGGCCTTTCATACCAGGGTACATGCGGATGACGTGTACAGAGAGGGCATCTCTCGCCTCCAGGCCCAGGACTTCCGGTACGCTCAGGAATTGGGTTACACTATCAAACTGCTGGCTATAGCCCGGCAAGACGGAGCCTCAGTACAGGTGCGCGTACACCCCGCTTTCGTGCCGCAAGAGCACATGCTGGCAAAGGTGGACGGCGTGTTCAATGCCGTCGAGGTAGAAGGTGATTTGACGGGAAGAGTCCTGTTTCACGGGATGGGCGCAGGGCAAAATCCGACTACCAGCGCAGTGATAGGCAATGTGGTGGAAATCGCCAGGGAAATCAGCTCGGGAAGCGAGCCGATACCTATCACGGAACCCGGCAAGTCCTACACGATAGCACCCATGACCAATCTCATAAGCAGATACTACCTGCGATTGACTCTCGCCGACCAGGCGGGCGTCCTGGCACAGATAGCCAGAATCCTTGGGAACCTCAATATAAGCATCGCATCGGTAATTCAGAAGGATACCAACCCCGAAACCCAGACCGCGGAGGTCGTGGTGACTACCCACCCGGCACGTGAGGAAGCGATGCAGGAGTCACTAAAACGCATTAAATCCCTGGAAGTAATCCGGGAGATTAATAATCTGGTCCGAGTAGAGGATTTGCCCCTCGGCTAGTACAAGAGGAACCCTCTGGCAAGTCTTGAACTCAATATGAAAGAGAGTACATGGTCGAAGGTGTGCTAAGAAAGTACGGCCAGTTCCTGCCGGTCAGTAGCTCCACCCCTATGATAACTCTGGGAGAAGGAGATACCCCCCTTGTCAAGTCCACCCGGTTAGGAAACGAACTAGGCTGTGATGAGCTGTACTTCAAGCTTGAGGGATGTAACCCTACCGGCTCATTCAAAGACCGGGGCATGGTCGTCGCCGTAGCTAAGGCCCTGGAGGCCGGCAGTAAAGCCATAATGTGCGCCTCGACGGGAAACACCAGTGCATCCGCAGCGGCCTACGGGGGCCGCTTTAATATTTCTACCATAGTGCTGGTCCCCAAGGGCGAAATAGCCAGCGGCAAACTGGCGCAGGCCATGGCCTACGGAGCTAAAATTCTAGCGGTCAACGGGTCTTTCGATCATGCCCTTTCATTGGTCCGCACCTTTACTAACAACCATCCTATAACCCTGGTCAACTCCGTCAATCCGAACAGAATAGAGGGACAGAAGACCGCCGGCTTCGAGATTGTAGATTCTTTAGGAGACGCACCCGATTACGTATTTATCCCCGTAGGCAACGCAGGGAATATCACGGCCTACACCAAAGGGTTCGTGGAGTACCACGCCCTGGGATTCTCAAGCAAGACTCCCAAGATGATGGGTTTTCAGGCCGAAGGTGCAGCCCCAATCGTGTTAGGCCATCCGGTAAGTAACCCAAAGACCGTCGCGTCTGCCATCCGGATCGGCAATCCGGCCAGCTGGGAGAGCGCCTTGGCAGCCAGGGACCAATCGGGCGGGGTAATTGATACCGTCAGCGATGAACAGATACTGGCCGCCTACAGCCTTCTTGCATCCCGCGAAGGGATTTTCTGTGAACCGGCCTCCGCCGCGGCTTTCGCAGGGCTTGTGAAACTCCGCCAACTTGGATTGGGTCTAGCTAACCAGCGAGTTGTGTGTATAATAACTGGGACGGGACTCAAGGACCCGGATCTGGCTGCCAGGTCCGTTCAGTCGGAGATTATCGAGATAGAACCCGACATAAGGGAGGTAGAAGCCGCACTGATGACGCCTACCAAGCATTCGCGGAGGGAGGATGGTTAACGAGGAGCCTATTCGCTCAGCCGTAGTAGCCATGCTCAAAGCAATAGGCGATAACCCGTCAAGAGAGGGCCTGAAGAACACTCCCCAGAGGGTGAGCCGCATGTATGCCGATCTGTTCTCCGGAATCGGCATTGACCCCCATTCAGCTCTCGACGCCATCTTTGAAGAGGAGGAATGCCGGGAAGAGATGGTGATAGTGCGGGACGTGCCCTTCTTCTCCATGTGCGAGCACCACCTGCTCCCCTTCTTTGGCCATGCCCACATGGGTTATATCCCCGATGGCAAGATTGCAGGGGCAAGCAAGCTAATTAGAACCCTGGAAGTTGTGGCTCACAGACCACAGATACAGGAGCGAATGACCGGGCAAGTTGCTGATGTCATCCAGGACGTACTGGCACCAGATGGCGCGGCTGTAGTA
>JAGWBG010000263.1 GCA_021296015.1 Dehalococcoidia bacterium
CAGGCTATGGACGAGGCCGACCTAGACCCCAAGCGCTACCCACCCCGCGCCGTCCACGGCGTTATCTCCAGGGCCAAGAGTCTCCTTATGAACTCTCAGAGCTTGTCCCTCAACCACCAAAGTTACTTTGAGGAGCAGGCGGGGAAGGTGTACCAGAGGTATGAAGAGCTTCTTGCCAGAAACAATGCCGTGGACTTTGACGACCTGCTGCTGAAGGTGGTCCATCTGCTCCGAAATAGCTCGGAAGTGCTCACAAAGTACCAGCGCCGTTACCTACATATCCTGATAGACGAGTTCCAGGATACCAACGTAGCCCAGTACACCCTGGCAAAGCTGCTTGCAGAGGGGTACAAGAATATCTGCGTGGTTGGCGATGCCGACCAGTCCATATATGGCTGGCGTCACGCCGACATCCGGAACATCCTCAGCTTCCAGAATGACTTCCCCGAGGCCAGAGTAATCGCCCTAGAGGAGAACTATCGCTCCACCGGGACCATACTGGAAGCTGCCAAGCACCTCATCTCCACCAACCGGATGCGCCTTGCCAAGGACCTGTGGACCAGCAAGGAGAAGGGACACCCGGTAGTGGTACACGAGGTCTACAACGAGGAAGAAGAGGCCCAGTTCGTGATACGCGAGATTGGCCGCCTTACCGCCGACGAGTCCTTGACCCCTGGCAACTGCGCCGTGATGTACCGGGTAAATGCCCAGTCCAGGTCCCTGGAGGAAGCTTGCCTAAGATACGGGATGAAGTACAAACTGGTGGGCGGAGTTCGATTCTACCAGCGACGGGAAGTGAAGGACGTGATGGCTTACCTCCGCCTGATAAACAACCCCTTCGACGAGGTTAGCCTCACCAGGGTTATCAACATACCCCTACGGGGAATCGGCCAGCGCTCGGTGGACGAGCTTACCAGATGGGCCAGAAGTCAGAACATCCCCCTATTCACCGCAATCGAGAACCTAGCCGGAGGAGATGTTACGGGCCATCCCTTATCACCCAGAGCAGCAAGGCCCATAGCAGAGTTCGCCGGACTCATCAAGAGCCTTGTGGACGATAGCAAGAGACTGGACGTGGTGGAGTTGATTGACGAGGTGCTGGAGCGGACCGGATACCGGCAATATCTCTTCGACCGCGGTGAGAGAGCGGAGGAGCGCTGGGAGAACGTCATGGAGTTGCGGAATACTGCCCAGGAATTCCGTCTTATAGACCCTCCCACCGGCCTGGCTGACCTGCTGGAGCGCCTTGCGCTTGTAGCCGATGTGGATACCTATGAAGAGAGCCCCGACGCCATAACCCTTATAACCCTGCACCAGGCCAAGGGTCTGGAGTTCCCGGTGGTGTTCATGGTAGGCATGGAGGACGGTCTGCTGCCCCATGTACGGTCTCTCGACAGCGCAGAACAGATAGAAGAGGAACGGAGGCTATGCTATGTGGGCATGACCAGGTCCAGGGAGCGTTTGTATCTATTGAGAGCGTTCCGCAGAGGTTTCACAGGCAGCCGTGGCTCGGGTGGTGCTTCCCGGTTCCTCTACGAGATACCGAGGCATCTCATCACCTCGGCTACGGCCCTGGAAAAGCCGCCGCAATCCCCCTGGGAGCCATCGGTCGCTACCGCCAAACCCGAGACACAACACGTCTTCCCTTCCTTGCAGGCCGGGGATAAGGTGCAGCATAACACCTTTGGCGAGGGTATGGTGGTGAGTTGCGTACCTTCCAGTGACGACTATGAGGTCACCGTGGCGTTTACGGAAGGGGCGGGTGTGAAGCGACTTCTGTTGAGCTTCGCCCGTCTGGAGAAAGTGGACTAGGGCGGGCGACGTGCGCCGTTATGTAAAGAGAGGTTGTTAGTCCTGGGTTTCCTGGGTGGCAACATCTCGGGCCGATAGCTTATCATCCCGAGTACGAAGCCACCCATCTTTTCTAATTTCCATCAATATGAAATCCAGGCCATTGCGACGCACCTGAGTAACCGGGGCGAACCCGCACTTCTCGAAGGCACGCTGGGCCCGTTTGTTCCACTCCAGGGTGTGCAGGTACAGCCTCTCCATGGAAGTATTGGAGAAAAGGTAGTCAAGCATGGTGATCAGAGCATCGTAGCCATACCCGCGGCTCCAATAGTTCTTATCGCCTATCACAATGCCAACTTCGGCCTGTTTGTTCACGGTATCCATGTCGTAGTACATGCAGTTCCCTATGTACTTGCCGGCCTGAGTATCTATACCAAACCGTCCCGAGGACGGAGTAGGATACCGAAGCTGGTCTCTGAATAGCCTGAAGAAGTCCTCGAACTTCATTTTCAGAGGATAAGCGGCATCTAGTCTGGCAATCTCTTCGTCGCACCGCCAGATATAGTCCATTTGCGCATCGTCAGGCAACTTGTCCCTGAGGATGACCTTTCCTCCTACAAGCTCCACTTCATACTCTCCAAGTATCAGGTAAGACTACCGCATCAAGGTTTCAAGTCAAAGGCTTGTCTCTAATCATGGTCAGGGCTTTTTCCAGGACCTTGGCTTCATTCACGTACGTGATGCTCTTCAGGGCATCCTCGGAAGAAAACCAGTGAACCTCATCGAACTCGGGACCGTGCAGCTCCGTACTGACGCCTTTGTGGGCCATCAGATAGAAATGCACAGTTTTATTGCAGTGGGTCCGGTCATGGGGGGAAACAAACCA
>JAGWBG010000006.1:0-4610 GCA_021296015.1 Dehalococcoidia bacterium
TTAATCTCAACGACCTCTCCACTAACCGGGGAGAAGATGTCGGACACGGCCTTGACCGACTCCACCTCGCCCAGCTTGGCTAGCTGTGCAAGCCGGGTTCCCACGGCCGGGAGGTCGAGATATACCACGTCTCCCAGCTGGTCCTGAGCATAGTGGGTTATGCCCATCAGCCCCCTAGAGCCGTCTTCCAGCTTTATCCACTCGTGCTCTCTTGAATATTTCCTGTCCGCAGGATTCATCTGACCACTTCCCTGGAGTAAAAGGGTAGAGGCACCACTGCTGCCTCGACGAGTCTGCCACGTATGTCTACCTGTAGCTCCTGACCCTGCTCTGCAAATTCCACCGTAACATAGCCCATAGCGATATTCCTGTCAAGGGTAGGGGAGTATGTCCCGCTGGTTACCTCCCCCGCCGGTGTATTCTGAGCGAGAATGGGATAACCCTCTCTGGCGATGCTGCGCCCCCGGACCTGAAGACCTACCAGTCTGCGCTTCGACCCCCCGTCCCTCTCGCGGCGAAGGGCATCCGCCCCGACGAACTCCTTGTCCAGCCGGACGAAGCGCTCCAGCCCCGCCTCCAGAGGCGTGGTAGTGGTGTCTATGTCGTTCCCATGAAGTGGCAACGCTGCCTCGAGGCGCAGCATGTCCCTGGCACCCAGGCCGCAGGGTACCGCACCCTCACCCATGAGGGTCTGCCATATATGGGGTGCGTCCGGGGCCGCCACTATCAGCTCGAACCCGTCCTCCCCCGTGTACCCCGTCCTGCCGATAAAGGCGGGTACTGAAGCCACGGTCCCCTGGGCGGCGGAGAAGGCGCGTATGCCCGATGGGTCTATGTCGCAAAGCCTGCCCAGCATTTCCGGGGTGGCAGGCCCTTGGAGGGCAATCATGGCGGTGGCCTCGGTGTTGTCTTCAATGGTGGTATCGGGGAACCTCTCTTCGGCCCAGCGCAGCAGCCAGGGCACCACATATTGCCTGTTGGATGCGTTGCACACCAGCAGGTAGCGGTCTTCGCCCCGGCGGTAGAATACGGTATCGTCTATTATGCCCCCCTCGTCGTTGCAGATCATGGCGTAGCGGGCCCTGCTCTGCCGCAGGTCGGAGGCGTTGGCGGAGACTATCCAGTCCAGGAATGGCCCCGCCCGAGGCCCCCGTATGTCCAGCCTGCCCATGTGGGACACATCAAACAGCCCAGCCCTGGACCGCACGGCCCTGGTCTCGGCCAGGATACCGGCGTACTGGACGGGCATATCCCATCCGGCGAAGGGGACCATGCGTGCATTCAGGGATGTGTGAGTCTCGTATAGAGATGTACGACTGAGCGATTGCGTCATAATATGCTACCCCGCTAGACCTTAATGGAAGGCCACCATTTTTAGCTCCGTCATCTCCTCGACGGCGTAGCGTGGCCCCTCCTTGCCCATGCCGCTGTCCTTCAGGCCGCCGTAGGGCATCAGATCGGCGCGAAAGCCGGGGCCGGAGTTTATCATCAGGTTGCCCGAATGGACCTCTTTCACGAACTTCATGGCCCAGTCCAGGTTCTGAGTGAACAGCGCTGCGCTGAGTCCGTAGATGGAGTCGTTGGCAAGGGCGATGGCGTCCTCGATGGTGTTGAAACTGGTCACTGCCACGGCGGGGCCAAACAGTTCGTCGTAGGATAGCCGCATATCGGGCTTGACGTCGGCCACTACGGTGGGACCGTGCATCGTGCCTGAGCGGTCGCCGCCTGTGAGGAGCCGCGCTCCGCCGTCCACCGCCTCCCTTATCCATTCGCTGACCCGTATGGCGTCGCTTTCCCGGATCATAGGCCCCATCTGCACTTCCTGTCCAAGCCCGTTGCCTGCCTTGATACCCTCAACCTGGGGTTTCAACACGTCGAGAAACTCGCCGTAGACCCTCCCGTCCACCAACACCCGTTGGGCCGAGATACAGACCTGCCCGGCGTTGGAGAAGCCGCTGGTGACGGTAGCCTGGGCCACCTTCTCCAGGTCCGCATCGGGCATGATAATCATAGGAGAGTTGGAGCCTAACTCCATCGTTACCTTCTTCAGACCGGCGACGTGGCAGATGTGCTCTCCCACGTCTCGGCTGCCGGTGAAAGTAACCTTGCGCACCCGCCTGTCGGCACATAGGGCATCCCCAATTTCGCCACCGGGTCCAGTGACGCACTGGATGGCCTCAGGCGGCAGACCGGCCTCCAAGAGTATCTCCGTCAGCTTGAGGGCGGAAAGGGGGGTGTCGCTGGCGGGCTTGATTATGACTGAGTTGCCCGCTGCCAGGGCCGGCCCCACCTTGTGACACACCAGATTGAGAGGGAAGTTGAAGGGGCTGATGGCTGCCACCACACCACAGGGGACCCGCATGGTGAAGCCGAATTGCTGCCTCAGTCCGGGGGCGGCATCCAGGGGCACGGTCTCTCCATGGAGACGCTTGGACTCCTCCGACGAGAGGGTCATGGTCTGTATCGCCCTCTGGACCTCGGTCCGGGCTTCCGTTATGGTCTTGCCCTCTTCCAGGGTAATGGTCCTTGCGAAGTCATCCTGTCTCTCCGTGAGCATGTCGGCTGCTTTGCGGAGAACGGTATACCGCTCATGGGAGGTCAGACCGGCCATGGCGGCCGCCCCGGCCTCGGCGCTGGCAACGGCGGCGTTCACATCGCCGGCATCTCCCCTGGGGACCGTATCTATCTCCGAGCCGTCATAGGGGTTGACCACAGGGACCTTCCTGGACTTGTCCACCCACTGACCGCCTATGTACATCTTCATGGTTGAGTGCCCCTCCTCTACTCAGGTTTCCCACATGGTAAGGCATGTCAAATCCCAGGTCAACCGACCACGAGGCTCTGGCATCTTTCCATTCTCTAAGTAAGTGAATACAGGCTTGCCTGAATCGGGTTAGGCAGGAGGTCTATCGGCAGCCGTTCGTGATACAATGATCAGGATACACCTTAGAAGGTGTCTAAAGTGCCCCTTCTCCACCTGCGGACCGCAGATGCGCCGGAGAGTGAGAAGGCCGGGATGAGGGGTATAAGAAGGATAAGAGGCTATGGTGGATTTTCGGAACCTGCCAAGTGTGGAAAGTGTACTGTCAAGCCGGCGCATCAGGACAGCAACAGGAGAATATACGCGGGAATGGGTGACCAATCTGGTGAGGGAGCAGATAGATGGGGCTAGAGGAGCTATGCGCAACGGGAGCGCCGCCCCCACCGCAGATGAGATTGCCGCTTCCGTTGTCTATCAAATCGAACTGTTAGGGCGGGTCTACCCCCGGCCGTTGATAAACGCCACGGGCGTTATCATTCATACCAACCTGGGCCGCGCACCTCTGAGCCTGGACGCTATGGATGCCACACTCCAGGCGTCCGAAGGCTACAGCAACCTTGAGTTAGACCTGCTGGAGGGGGGCAGAGGCTCCCGCCAGGCGCATGTCCAGCCCATGTTCCGACAACTCACGGGGGCTGAGGCCGCTCTGGTGGTGAATAACAACGCCTCAGCCGTCCTCCTGGGCCTATCTGCCCTCGCCGCAGGAAAAGAGGTCATAGTATCCAGGGGCGAGGAGGTGGAAATCGGCGGAGGGTTCCGCATACCGGACGTGCTTCTCCAA
Source organism: Dehalococcoidia bacterium (assembly GCA_021296015.1). Lineage (GTDB taxonomy): Bacteria > Chloroflexota > Dehalococcoidia > Lucifugimonadales > JAGWBF01 > JAGWBG01. The sequence continues at coordinate 3,603 of JAGWBG010000006.1, forward strand.
AGTGGCGCCAAGCTGGTGGAGGTGGGAACCACCAATCGGACTTATGCTTCGGACTACGAGGCGGCCATTACCGACAACACCGCAGCGCTCCTCAAGGTCCATTCCAGTAATTTCCGTATTGATGGCTTCACGCACTTTGCCGAGACCAGAGAGTTGGTGGAGATAGGAGAACGCACTGGGATTCCTGTGCTCCACGACGTAGGGAGCGGTTGCCTGCTGAATACCGCGGATTACGGATTGTCCCACGAACCAACTCCCCGGGAGAGCATCGCGGCGGGTGCGGGACTGGTCTTTTTTTCCGGCGATAAGCTCCTGGGCGGGCCTCAGTCCGGCATAGTGGTAGGAAAAAGAGACCTGGTCCGCAAATTGGAGAGGCACCCCCTTGCCCGGGCCGTCCGAATAGATAAGATGAGCCTTGCAGCCCTCTCCGCAACACTTCTCCACTACCTGAAGGGTGAGGCGGAGACGAAGATACCCATCTGGCGCATGATAAGCATGTCTGCCGGGGAGTTGGAGGACCGCGCTTACCACTGGCAAACGGTGATAGGCAACAGGGCACTGGTGTTGAGGGGTCTCTCCACTATAGGAGGTGGCAGCCTCCCCGGTGAGACCATTGATACGTGGCTGCTGGCCCTGGAGTGCGACAATCTGTCAGGGGGTGCCCAGGCGGTAACCAGGCGGCTCAGGGAATACAGCACCCCTGTCATAGCCCGTATTGAGGAAAACAGGGTTATTCTCGACCCTCGCACCGTATTCCTGGAGGAGGAGGATACCCTGTTACGCGCCGTGAGGGAGGTCCTGGAGCCTGTGGCCTAGTATCGGAAGCATTGGGGAATGCATAGCGCCAAGAGTGCAAGCAGCCACGCCGTCACATTGCGGATACTCTTACGTGGCATAACCATCCCCAATGTGAGAGCTATGGGGCCGGAACAGAGTCATGGGCAGCAGAAGCAATCCGGTCCGCCGCATTCGCGGTGATTTCCGCCGCCGTCTTGGCATCCATCGTTC
>JAGWBG010000006.1:4768-5489 GCA_021296015.1 Dehalococcoidia bacterium
GGAGCACCCCAGGCACATCCTTCAGAATCACATTGGAGCCTCTCCCGATGATGACTACGTTTCCCCCATCGGCAAGGTCTTTGATTACAGCTCTGGTGACCTCTATGAAATGCTCGTCATTGAGTCGCTGGGCAGCAGTGAGAGGCTCATCGGCCAGGTCCGTGTACTCTTCAGATGGGAGGTACTCCATGCCTGGACTAAAGTAAGGCTCTCCCCCTGCCCCGGACATTGCGGAACGCTCCAGCATAGTCTGAAGAAAGTAAGCCAGGCGGTCTCTAAGAGCAAGCTTTCTCTGCTCCTTTATCTCAAGGACCTCAACGGTGGATCCGATGCGCTTGGCCGCTTGGGCCAAGATGAGCCTGTCTACATAGTCCGCATTAAGCAAGCCCGCCACCAGGACCCCGATTTCGTTGCCTCCTGCACCTATAGGGCCATTGAAAGTTACTACCGCCATGACCTCATCCCCTTATCAAAGTAGTTTCACGAAGACCATACCAACCCTACGCCTTTGCGATTTAACGGCAGTACTATCATTAGGCTCAGTGTAGAATAAAGGCGATATTCCTGTCAACATTGGGACGCTTTGCGAAGGCAATAATGCTGTGAGATAATGTCATCATACGGTACTCTCTTCCCCAGTCCCACATTTGCCCGGTGGTGTAGTGGTAGCACAGGGGACTTTGGATCCCCTGACCCTGGTTCGAATCCAGGCCGGGCAGCC
>JAGWBG010000006.1:5574-25885 GCA_021296015.1 Dehalococcoidia bacterium
GCCTGTCGGCAGACAGGTACGGGGCCAGAATCCAGGGTTGGGGGGTCCGGCGCAGGCCGGAATCTGGAAATTGTCAGTGCCAACACGCCCTGGAGTCACGCCTCCTCAAAAGGGACGATGGTTATTATAGTAGTTGTCTCACCCGGTCCAGGATGCGGTGGGCCACCTCGTGCTTGGACATGAGGGGTAGGTCCTCCACGCCGCCGTCCCTGTCCACCAGGACGACCTTGTTGGTGTCGGTGCCGAAGCCGCTGCCCTCGGCGGTTATATCGTTGGCCACTATCAGGTCCAGGGACTTCCTCAGCACCTTACCCCTGGCGTTCTCCAGCAGGTCCTCGCTCTCTGCGGCAAAGCCCACCTTTATGAACCGGCCCCTGGACTCCTCCAGAATGTCGGGGGTCTTGCCCAACCCGATAGACCAGGTATCCGAGTCTTTCTTCACCTTTTGGGACGCCGGAGAGACGGGCATATAGTCGGCCACTGCAGCCGCCATGATAAGGGCATCCGCACCGGCGACGGAATCCTTAACAGCGTCGCGCATCTCCAGAGCAGTCCCCACTTTGACAACCTCCACGGCTACCGGGTCTGCCAGACTGGTAGGAGCGGTGACCAGCACCACCCTGGCACCCCTGTCCCTGGCTACCTCCGCTACAGCGTAGCCCATCTTGCCGGACGAGCGGTTGGTGATGACCCGAACCGGGTCTACAGGCTCCTGCGTCCCCCCGGCACTCACCACTACCGTGTACCCCGCCAAGTCGCCTTTCCGGCCAAGAAGGGCACTGATGTTCCCCACTAGCTCCGGCGTCTCCACCAACCTGCCCATCCCCACCAGACCGGAGGCCAGGCGACCGATGGCCGGACCCACGATAAGGACTCCCCTGTCCTTCAGTTTGGACAGGTTCTCCTGAGTGGCCGGGTTGTCGTACATGTGGGCATCCATGGCCGGGGCAACCATCATGGGGGCGCGGGTAGCGAGGATGGTGGTGGTCAGGGGGTCGTCGGCCAGCCCCGCGGCCATCTTGGCAATGAAATGGGCGGTGGCGGGGGCCACTACCACTATATCCGCACTCTCCGCCAAGGCCACGTGTTCCACGCTAAGCTCCGAGTCGGGGTCGAAGGTCTCGGTTACAACCGGCCTGTGGGTGATGCTGCGAAAGGCCAGAGGGGTGACGAACCGGGTGGCCCCATAGCTCATAATGGTGTTCACCAGAGCACCCGCCTGGACGAGCTTGCTTGCCAGGTCCAGGGCTTTGTAACAAGCGATGCTGCCCGTCACACCCAGGACTATGTTCTTCCCGTGCAGCACACCGGGCATATGCTCAGCCCCCCTCGCCCTGAGAGGTTGCCTGAGAGGTTGATGGAGGCCCCATGTTCATTTCATGGACGATACGCAACCCGATGAGGGTCAGGTCCGGATTGATGGCATCGAAGGTCTCCGTCTCCCTGGCTATGACCGCCGCCAGCCCTCCGGTGGCTACTACCCGGGCATCCTGGCCCATCTCATCCTTGAACCTTCTGACCATGCCCTCCACCAGCCCGACTTGCCCCAGCAACAGGCCCGACTGCAAGGCAGCTACCGTGTTCCGCCCGATTGCGGACTTGGGGGGCGTTAGCTCTACCCTCCTCAGCATGGACGTGCTCAAGAAAAGGGCCTCAGCGGCTACGTTGATGCCCGGAGCTATGGCCCCGCCGAGGTACTCTCCGTCGCGGGAGACGGCATCAAACACGGTGGCCGTCCCGAAGTCAACGATTATGACCGGCCCTCCGTAGAGCTGGAAGGCAGCCACGGCGTCCACGATCCGGTCGGCCCCCACGTCCCTGGGGCTGTCATACAGGATGTGGACACCCGTCTTTACTCCAGCGGACACGGTCAGGGGGCTAACTTTGAAGTAGCTTTTGCACACCTCCTCAAAGGTGGAGGTGAGGGTGGGCACTCCACTGCACAGGCAAGCGCCGGTTATGTCCTCCGCGTTAATTCCCTTGAGAGGGAGGATGCTGGAGACCAGCAGTCCGTACTCGTCAGGCAGGCGACGGGAATCGGTGGCCAAGCGCCAGGTTGACCTAAGACGCTGCCCATCGAAGACACCCAGGGTTATATTGGTGTTGCCTATATCTATAGCCAGGAGCATATCGTCTTGTGATGTTCCTTTACTCGGGCTAGAGTGAGGGCCTACGGCACAATTATACGGCTTCACCCCGATGCTCTCAAGTCGGGAAAGCAGGACTTCACCCTGAAGAATGCCCGGTTGAAAGCCCGGGTGTTCATTAGTACAATTAGGTCGTCTCACCGAGCCATCCACCAAAGGTTTGGATGGCCCAACATAAAATTGATGCGTATAAGGAGTAACCTATGGCTACCAGGACACCGGAAGAGGCCCGCACTCAAATTGTGAACATGGTCCGGGAGTTCGCACGTCGAGAGCTGGACCCCATCGTCGCCGAATACGAGCGGGACGATATTGTTCCCCTTGACGTTATCGAGAAGATGAAGGACATGGGGCTTTTCGGCATAACTATCCCCGAAGAGTACGGGGGAATGGGCCTGGACTACACCACCTTCGCCATGATTTTCGAGGAGCTTTCCAAGACCTGGATGAGCATCAGCGGCGTTATAGGCACTCACCACATCATGGCCCACGTGGTCACCAACTTTGGCACCGAGGAGCAGAAGCAGCGGTTCCTGCCCGCATTTGCAACCGGCGAAAAGCGGGGGGGACTGGCCCTCACCGAGCCAAACGCAGGCAGCGATGTCCAGTCCATAGAGCTTACTGCGGTGAAGGATGGCGAGGAGTACGTCATCAATGGCACCAAGATGTTCATCACCAACGGCAGGCACGGTAACACCTTTGCCCTTATGACCAAGACCGACCGGGATGCGGTCCCACCCCATAGGGGCATGAGTTGCTTCATCGCAGAGAAGGGGCCTGGCTTTGAGGTGGGCCGAGACCTGGACAAGCTGGGGTACAGGGGGCTGGACACCTGCGAGCTAATCTTCGAGGACTTCCGCGTGCCGGCGGAGAACCTGGTGGGCGGCCAGGAGGGAAGGGGGTTCCAGCAGGTCATGAGTGGGCTGGAAGGGGGCCGCATCAATATCGCCGCCCGCTCTGTGGGGGTGGCTGCCGCCGCCTTTGAGGCCGCCATCAAGTACGCCCAGCAGCGGCAGGCCTTCGGAGTCCCCATTGCCCAGCACCAGGCCATCCAGCTCAAGCTGGCGGATATGGCGACGAAAATCGAGGCCGCACGCCTCCTCACCTACACTGCGGCGGAGAAGAAGGACAGGGGCGAACGGGTTGACCTGGAGGCGGGCATGGCCAAGCTCTTTGCCAGCGAGATATGCGCCGAGGTGACCCTGGAGGCCATGCGTGTCCACGGGGGTTACGGGTACATCAAGGAGTACCCCCTGGAGCGCTACTACCGGGACGCGCCCCTTATGATAATCGGGGAGGGCACCAACGAGATACAACGTCTCGTCATAGCCCGCCAGCTGTTGCAGAGATACAAGATATAACTGTGACATCTGACCCTTGACCAAAGCCTCTCCTTATGAGAACGTATGTTTCATGTTTTCATAAGGAGACGCCATGCTAGTCAAACGCACTCCCGACGCCTACGACAAGCTGCGTATTCTAGGAGGGATGGCAAGGGACGACGTTCTATCGCACCCTGAGGATGGAAGGGCCGGAAGAGGGCCCCGAATGCCCTACTCCTCCCGCAAGAGCAATCCCATGCACGGCGTCTACAGGGCAGCAATGCCCAATGGGAAGTACATCAATCTGATGCGGGTGATGTACACCGACTTTTGCATGATGGACTGCGCCTACTGTCCCAACAGCATCCACGTTCCCAGAAAGCGCTATGCCTTCAAGGTGGATGAGCTGGCCAGGACCTTTATGGAACTCCACCAACGCCATGCCGTAGCGGGACTCTTCCTCAGTTCCGGCATCGCCGGCAGCGGCTCCAAGACCACGGAGCGCATGATACACGTGGTGGAGACCATTCGCCAAAAGTATGGTTTCAAGGGCTACGTACACCTGAAGGTGATGCCCGGAACGGAATACCAGTACGTGGAAGCGGCTTACAGGTTGGGGACGCGCCTTTCCATCAATCTGGAGACGCCGACGGCCGATATGATGCGAAAGCTCAGCGCTCGCAAGGACCTGGAACGGGACATACTCAGCCCGATGAGTTGGATTGACAAGCTCACCCGCAGCGATACCAACGGAGCAGTGGGGCAGGTCACCCAGCTTGTGGTGGGTGCAGCCGACGAGTCGGACGTGGACATCTTCCGGCGCATAGACCAGCTTTACACCGACTGGAACCTGAAGCGGGTCTACTACGCAGCATTCAACCCGGCCCGCCACACTCCCCTGGAAGAGCATCCCCCTACCCCCATGATGAGAGAGCACCGGCTGTACCAGGTGGACTGGCTCAAGCGCATCTATCGTTTCTCCAACGAGGAGCTAAATCTGGCATTTGACAGTAGCGGGTTCCTGCCTCTGGAACATGACCCCAAGACGGCCATTGCCTTGGAGAACGTGGACGCCTTTCCCGTTGAGATAAACTCGGCAAGCCGTGAGCAGCTTCTGCGGATACCCGGCGTCGGCCCCACCTCCACCCAGCGCATACTGGAGACCCGGCGCCGCCACAGCATAGACACATGGCGCGACCTCCAGGCAATGGGCGTGGTAAGAAAGCGGGCCTGGCCATTTCTTGCCTTCCCAGGCCAACGACCCCCCAAGGCCAAACAGTTGAAGCTGGACTTGTTCAAGGAGGAGCCTGACCCGAGACAATCCCAGCAGGCCCCTTCCGCAGGCACAGGCGGGGCTACGGCGCCCTGTGGCGAGACGAGGTCATGTGTAGGCTGCTCGATGTACGGTATGCAGGGGCATCCCGGCCCCACGGCATAAAGGCAAACCGTCAGGGATGGGCCTGCTAGGAAAGCACACGCTCGAAGATGTAGCGGCCCATGTCCCGGTTCTCATCGAAGGAGAATCCGGCGAAGTCGCCATTGTACCCTATCAGGGGAACGCTAAGCTCATGGTGGGAGCCGTGGGTGCGAAGGTTGGGCGGCATCTCCACCTCTGAAGGGTCCCCAAAGACTACGTCCACCTCCCCGGTAACTACTATATCGCCGATACGTTCCGGGTGAAGCCGTAACCTGGCTGCCGCCTCTTCACATGGGAGGGCGTCTTCCACGCCGGGGGTCTCTCTCAGCACCTTCAGGGCCTCGTCCCGTTCCGACGGCGGGAGGTGTACGTATACGCAACCACCAAGGTTGGAGTGGTGGACTACGTACCTGTCCTTGATTATGGGTACCACCCTCGCCCTTATGCCGTGACTATCCAGGGAATGTTTGAGGTCTATCATCCGGGTCTTTCCAGACATCCCGTGGTCCGCAGTGACCAGTAGCGTGACGTCGGGGTGGGCTTCCACCAACTCGCCGATGGCATTATCAATGATTGCCATGTGTTTCCGGGACTGGGAGTGGTCCGGCCGGTAGGTGTGCATGGCGTAGTCGGTAGTGGCGATATATACCACGTCGGCAGGTCGTTGGGTCATTACGTAGCCGGCGGCCTTGATGGCCCAGCCGTTGACCTCCAGGGAGTATATCTCAGGCGCTGGGCCAATACCTTCTACAACCCACCCGGGGGGCTGCTCAGATGAGACGGTGGTGGTGACGCCATTGGACAACAATGTTCTGAGCTTGTCCTTGGACGTGACCAGTGTAGAGGTCTTGCCCTGTCGCCGTGCCCGTTGGAATATGGTCTCCGACATGATGTGTTCGCCGGATTCCAGGTAGGTTTCCTCCCCCTTATCGCGGGCCAGCCAGTAATTTGAGCAAATGCCGTGATCCTCGGGATAGCTGGCGGTAACCATGGAAACATTGTTCACATTGGTCACCGACGGCATCATGCACCGGCCTATCTTGAGGAACCCCTTCCCGGACATCTCTCGCAGGTTGGGCGTCTCGCAGGCTTCCAGGTACTCAGGGTCGAAGCCGTCAATACAGACAACAACCACAGTCTTGCTCATATCCGGTTTACCTCACTTCCCATCACGTCAACTCCCTCCCATGTGGGGAGATGGAGCCGCCGGTTAAATCTGACGGAACAATCACTTAGCTTATCTTTCGGAGGTAGAAGACACAATGGTCTACCGGCTTGGGGTCGGTGAAGTACATGACACCGCCGAGAACATTGGGGTCTTCGGCCTCCACCAAGCTCAGGCCATAATCTCCCATCACCTGCAGTATCTCCTGTTCATCGTATAGCTGAAAGGAGCGCTCGACGCCGTAGTCCCGGTCATACACTGTTGTCACCCCGCGTCCGTTTTTGAACATCAGCTGGAGCACGCCACCGCATTTCAGCAGTCGTGCCAGTTCCGGCAACGTGACGTTGATGCTGAATCACCGCGTCGCATACGATGAAGTCAAAGGACTCGTCGGGGAAGTCCACGGGAACTCGGAGGTCAGCCAGAAAGACCCTATCGGCAATCTCGGGGTGGAGAGATTTTGCGGTCAGGATGTTCTCCTCTACGGCGTCAATGCCAATTATATCGTAGCCTTCGAGCCAGAATTGGTACACATCGCGCGCCCCGGACCCGCAGCCGGCGTCCAGACCACGGGGGCCGGGTGTTAGCTCCTTGAGCCTCTCCAGCAGGTCGTAGTCGCCCTTGAGGGCCGGGTGAGAAGACCGGATGTAGATTGACTGAATTAGACGGTGGGCGACCTCGGCGTACCGGCGAGCATGGTGCCGGTAGAACTCCTCGGAGTAATCAACCGGATGGACCCTATCTGATGAATCAGCCATTACTAACCTTAAGCCTAAGCCGGGACTACAAACATCGGTGAGGCTTGGACGTGCTCCGTTTACACTCCGGCTTTTTGAGAGTGCTCCAGGTGCTCTATAAAGGTCTTCGAGTGGATTTCCCTGTCCAGCCAGTATTTCAGCGCTACTGACAGCAAATTTTTGATCTCCACCGCCAGCCCGGCATTGATGCGGAGCATGGAGAGTTCCTCCAGGGATGCCCTGTCAATAAAGCGAAGGACCTTGAGGGTCTGTACCGATAGACGCATGACGCGGGCACCAGGGGGTGTACACTTGAGGCAGAGGGTGCCTCCGACGTCGGGGCTGAAGAGGTGCTTTCCCGGGGAAAGCTCTTCCCGGCACTCCACGCACCGGTATAGCTGGGGCATGAAGCCGGAGCACTTGAGCAGATGAAGCTCAAAGTAGCGCAGGGTCGAGTCAGCGTCCGATGAGCCGTTGAGGAACTGAAGGGTTTCCACCAACAAGGAGTATAGCTCCTGGTTGGGACTACCCTCAGCGCCGAACCCGTCCACCAGTTCGGCCAGATATATGCCCCTGGATACCGCGTCCAGGTCTGCCTTCAAAGAGGAGAAACTCTCTAGTATCTGTATCTGGGTTATGGTGTCTATCCCACCTGGCCTGGACCTTGCCAGGGACATCTCCACCATGTTGAGAGGTTCCAGGTGCCCGACCATCTTGCTGGTGGGCCTTCGTGCGCCCCTAACGACGGCTTTCAGCTTGCCCGCGTCCCTAGTGTAAAGGGTAACCAGGAGCCCGGCCTCTCCCATAGGAGCAGACTTGAGCACCAGGGCCTGGCTCCGGTATACCCTCGGCTTTACCATAATACCTAAAGCTCACTCCTGCTCCGGAAGGCCCTGCTCAGGGTCAACTCATCGGCATATTCCAGGTCCCCTCCCACAGGCAGGCCGCGGGCAAGATGAGTCACCTTCACCTTCAGGTTGGCAATCTGACGCTGGATATACATGGCGGTGGCCTCCCCCTCCAGAGTGGGGTTGGTGGCTATGATGACTTCCTGCACCAAGCCATCCTCCAGACGTGGGAGCAACTCTTTCATCCTCAAGTCTTCCGGCCCGATGCCGTTCATGGGGGATATGACGCCGTGAAGGACGTGGTAAAGACCCCTGTGGCAGTGAGTCCGCTCCAGGGCCAGCACGTCCAGGGGTTCCTCAACCACACATATCTGGCTCCGGTCCCGGCGGGAGTCGTCGCAGATAGGGCAAGGGTCCGTATCGGTCATGTTCTGGCACACCGAGCAGAAGATAATCTTCTCTTTGACTGCCATGATCGCCTCGACCAGAGAGTGGGCTTCCTCGGCAGGCAGTCGGATGACGTAGTAAGCCAGACGTTGGGCGCTCTTGGGACCAACGCCCGGCAGCTTGTTCAACTCGTCTATGAGTCGGGATACTGAAGGGGATGCCGAGGGTATGCGCTCTGTGCTCATGCTATATCTATATCTATCACCTGGCAGCAGATAATCCTGACCTAAGTTAGGCCGGGAATGTTCATGCCGCCGGTGAGTGCTCCAATCTTCTCACTAGCCAATTCCTGAGACTTGGTCAGGCCATCGTTCACGGCTGCCGTAATCAGGTCCTGAAGCATCTCCAGGTCCTCAATCGCCTCCGGGGCTATCTCCACAGACTCTACAGTCTGCTTACCCGTTATCACCACCTTCACCACTCCTCCACCCGCGCTTCCCTCGACGGTAAGGGACTCCAGCTCCTCCTGGACCTTCTGAAGCATGGCCAGGGGTTGGTGGGCCTGGGCCTGGGACTGCGACTGCTGCTTACCCTGCTGGCGCTTCGCCTGGCGCCTCTTTTGTCTGTTCATCATTGTTCCCGTTCCTCCATGATTCTTGCACCCATACTGAGGGCTGCCCTTACCAACGGACTCTGAGCGGTAGCCGGGGGGTTACCGCCACCGTTGCCCTCTGCCAGGGATAACCGTAGTCGGTAAGAGGCCCCCAGCGACTTCAGGAGCGCCTCGTTAACCGTCTTCATCCCCTGTGGGTCATCCAACTCCTCCTGCATCCTTTCCAGGTGGGAGCGGTGGGCGAAAGTCAGCACCAGAGTCTCTCCTTCTACATCCTGGTTCTTGCAGTCACGAAGAAGGGCGCCTATATTGAAGCGCTTGCCCTTATACCTGCTCAGGGTCTTGACCAGCGTTCCCCATTGCTCCTGGAATGAGTCTCCCGGTCCCGGGTTGCCGGGGGTGGATGATGGGACGGGGCCATTGGCTTCCCTTGGCAATGTGTGCTCGGAGGATGGCGGAGGGCTGTTGCCACTCTCCCGTACCCTTGCTGGCTGGGAACCGGGCGCTGTGGGACTGGGACGTGAAATCGCCCTGGTGCCGGCGTCTCCCGCCCTTCTTTCGCCTGTAGCGGGGGTGTTGGGAGCCTGGTTAGGGGTGGTCCGCGCTGCCGGTTGGACAGCAGGCGATGGACGTGGCGGATTGGGCTGGGCCGCTTCAGCCTTTGCAGGCGCTTCTGCTGGCGCTTCGTCCATACACGCTTCCACTACCGCCAACTCCAGGTGCAAGGGAGAGGAGGTATCGTGCCTCATGTTCACCTCTCCCAGGAGCTTCAGAGACTTTATAACTCTGGCTGCGGATGCCTTTGGGGCCACGTCTTCCAATTCCCTTATCGTCTCCTGGGGGAAGTCCAGGGAGTCCCTGGAGCCATACTGTAGCAACAGCACTCCCCTCAGGAGGTTCACCGCCTCCCGGTGCAGTTGCCGTAGGTCCGCACCATCCCAAGCCGCCCGATTGATGGCCGACAGGGCCGCCGAGGTATTCCCCAGCAAAAGATAGCGGATGAGGTCTAAAGCCCTTTCTCCCTGGCCAAGTCCCAGAAGCTCGTGGACCTCGTTGACCCCTATACTGCTGCCGTATGACACCACAAGCTGCTCCAGCAGGTTCTCGGCATCCCTGAGGCTGCCACCCGCCGAATGGGCGAGGGACTGGAGGGCCTCCGTACTTACGTCAACGCCCTCTTCCGCCTGAATCATTCTTAGTCGCTCCATTATTGCATCCGAAGTGAGACGCCGGAAGTCGAAGCGCTGACATCGGGAGATAATAGTGGGCAATATCTTCTGCGGGTCGGTTGTGCAAAGGATGAAAATGGCATGGGCAGGAGGCTCTTCCAGCGTCTTGAGGAAGGCGTTGGATGCGTGCTCAGTGAGCATGTGGGCCTCGTCTATGATATAGACCTTGTAGCTGCCTTCTGCCGCCGCAAGGTTGACCCTATCCCGTATGTTGCGAATCTCATCTATGCCCCTGTTGCTGGCGGCGTCCAACTCTATGAGGTCCATGAACCGGCCCTCGTTGACAGCCTGGCACCGGGCGCATTCGTTACAAGGGTCCCCGTCCTCTGGCTCCAGGCAGTTGACGGCCTTTGCGAGGACTCGAGCCGTGCTGGTCTTGCCGGTGCCACGAGGCCCGCAGAAGAGAAGGGAGTGGGCCACGCGCCCCAACTGTACCGCCTGTTGCAAGGTGGCAGACACGTGTTGCTGGCCGGCCAGTTCACGGAAACGTTGGGGCCGCCATTTGCGGTAATAGACCTGGAAAGTCATTGCTCACTCGCCTCGGAGAAAATGGTAGAAAGTATTTCTCGTTCCTGTGCTTGCATGGCGGTTTCCTCGGAAGGCTCCGCGTGATCGAAGCCCAGAAGATGCAACACTCCGTGGACGACAAGCAGGGCCAATTCTCGCTCCGGTCCCAATGGGCCGGGACCGGACTGCCTCATCGCCTGAGGATAAGAGATTATAACCTCGCCCAAGGGTTGAGGTTCCTGTGGCGGTAGGACGAAAGGCACATCGTCGTCCGACGGGGGTGGCTCTCCTTCCCCCTCCCAGTGGCCCCGGTGAAAGGGGGAGAAGGAAAGCACGTCGGTCACTTCGTCCATGCCGCGATACTCGCTGTTAAGGCACTTCAAGGTATCGTCATCGGCTATCACCAGACTTAGCTGGCAGTCGTGCCCCGGCAGGGCGTACTCCAGGGTACGGGAAGCCACCTTTCGCAGCCATGCCCTGGGTGGTAGTCCCCCTTGGCCACCGAAGCCATTGGGGGTAAAGCCCTTGAGAGGCTCCAGGATACTGATGTCTACTCTTCGCTTCCTTCTGGTGGGCATGAGGTCTAACCTTATATGGTATGGCAATCATAGCACAGGGACTTTACACCTTCAAGGAAGCCGAGACACAGGGTTGACCCAATCGCTCAGGCCATTTTCGCTCTTGAAAGATGCCTTCCAAACGCCTCCTCACGTCATTCCGAATCCGCCTGCGGCGGATGAGGAATCTGAAGTCCTTCAGCAACTGGACGCCACCAAAGACAAGGATTTTAGACCTCTCGTCCGCCTCAGGCGGACCATCAATCCGGCCCCCGTACCGAGTACGGGGCAGGCTCTTCGCCGGAATGACGGGATGCTAGCAGGGATGACCTGCCTGAGACGGGCAGGAATGTGTAGTTTTGCACTTCCCCCGGCTAGAAAGAGCAACTTGACACCTAATAGGGGAGTGGTATGATGTAGCTGCCATCCACCCATCAGGGGGTGAGCCGGATGATCTCCAGCTAGCAGGCCGCTAGGACCCCGAGGGGCCAGGACGGCCATAAGAGGAAAGGTGCGGCGCCTTCTTGGCGGGTCTGAGAAGGCGTCTTTTGCTTGCTGGAGGGAGGGTAACGCGGGTGACTAACGCCATAACGGACGTTGCGGGCATTGAGGTTGGGCACTATACCGACCGTGACGCCGCCACCGGCTGCACCGTGGTGATGTGTCGTGAGGGAGCCGTGGCCGGGGGAGACGTAAGGGGTGGCGCTCCGGGCACAAGGGAAACTGACCTGTTGCGTCCCGAGAACCTTGTGGATAAGGTCCATGCCGTTCTCCTGAGCGGGGGAAGCGCCTTCGGGCTGAACGCCTCGGTGGGGGTAATGCAGTATCTGGACGAGCTTGGAATCGGACTTAAAGTAGGTCCCGCCGTAGTCCCAATAGTGCCTGCCGCAATCCTCTTCGACCTCAACCTGGTTACGGACAAGGTCAGGCCCGGCCCGGAAGAGGGCTACGAGGCCTGTCTAGCGTGCTCTGGTGGTACGGTGGAAGAGGGTAGCGTGGGGGCCGGCACCGGCGCTACGGTGGGGAAGTCCCTGGGAATGGAGCGGGCCGTGAAGGGAGGTATCGGCACGGCCAGCCTGACGTTGCAGGGAGGTGTTGTGGTGGGGGCCATCGTGGCGGTGAACGCCTACGGAGGTGTGGTGGACCATCGCACCGGAAAGGTGATGGCGGGGCCGAGAAAGGGTGATGTTCCGGGATTCCATGACCCCGTAGAGTTGCTCATAAAAGGCTGTGGTAAAAAGCGCGACCACCCGGCGGCCAATACCACCATCGGTGTGGTCGCTACCAACGCTACCCTCGCAAAGGAGCAGGCCACCTATCTGTCGCGGGTGGGGCATGACGGTCTGGCTCTCACCATCAGGCCGTGCCACACGATACGGGATGGCGATACCATTTTCGCCCTGGCTACTGGAGAGATACCCAACGCTCCTGACCTGACCACACTGGGGGCAGCCGCCGTGGAAGTGGTGGCCCGTGCGGTGCTCAGAGCAGTGCAAACTGCGGATGGTCTGGGTGGAGTGCCTTCGCTGAAGGAGCTTTCTTATTCCGATCCTGAATAACGGAGCGGATTTTTACGGCATGGTTAGGACGAATGATGGATGACCCAATTGTCGGATTCATCGGCGCCGGAGCGGTAGGAAAGGGGCTTGCTCTCGGCCTTGCTTCCAGTGGGTACAGGGTATTGGCGGTGTCCAGCCGTAGCCTGTCATCGGCAGAAGGTCTGGCTGCCCGTATACCGGGATGCCTGGCCCTCTCGGACCCGCAGAAGGTCGCAGACAGGTGCGATCTGATCTTTATCACCACTCCAGACGAGGCCATAGAGCAGGTAGCATCCCAGGTGTTGTGGCATCGTGGGCAGGGGGTTGTGCACTGCAGCGGTGCCGAGTCCCTGGGAATACTGGATCCTGCCGCCGGAGCGGGTGCAATTACCGGCTCCTTCCACCCTTTCCAGACCTTCGCGTGTTTGGAAACCCCCGAGGAGGCGGTGGAGCGCATGGAAGGGAGTACCTTATCCGTTGAAGGCCGGTGCTGGATACTGGACACCCTGAAGGAGATGGCCTCCCGGCTGGGCGGCAGGGCCATACTGTTGAGTCCTGAAGACCGGGCTATCTATCACGCGTCCGCCGTCATGAGTTGTGGGCACCTGGTCGCGCTTGTCAAGGCTGCAGTAGACGTGTGGGAATCTATGGGCGTACCTCAAGAGGAGGCGCTGCCCATAATACTTCCCCTGGCAAAAAGCACCCTGGCAAATGTCTCCAGGGCCGGAGCATATGCCAGCTTGACAGGGCCTATAGCGCGAGGTGACACGGCAACCCTAAGCGCGCACTTGCAGGCCCTTGAAGACAGGATCCCCCGGCTCATTCCTCTTTACTGCGCCCTCTCCGGGGAGTCTCTACCTCTGGCCGAAGACAGGGTAAGCAGAGAAAAGCTGGAAGAGATGGACCGCATGTTTAACGATTTCATGGTCAGGCACGTTTCCGAGACCCCAGGCTAGCCAATTTCGCTGGAGGACGAGTAGATGGCGAAGAAGGTTACTGTAAGAGACATCGCTGAGATGAAGGTCAGAGGCGAGAGGATACCTATGCTGACCGCCTACGACTATCCCTCTGCAAGGCTGGCCGATGAGGCGGGAGTGCCCATGATACTGGTCGGGGATAGCCTGGGCATGGTCGTGCTGGGCTATGACTCTACCATCCCGGTGACTGTGGAGGATATGATTCATCATATCAAGGCAGTGGCCAGAGGCGCCAGGCGCTCCTTGATAGTCGGCGACCTCCCCTTTATGTCCTATCAGGTGGACACATCCCAGGCCCTTCATAACGCCGGACGCTTGCTCCAGGAGGGCGGCGCCCATGCGGTGAAGCTGGAAGGAGGGGAGAAGGTGGCCGAGACTGTGGGCCGGATTGCAGAGTGCGGTATACCGGTCATGAGCCACATCGGACTCACTCCCCAATCGGTTAACAGCTTCGGCGGGTACAGGGTCCAGGGTAAGAGCAAGGACGAGTCGGCCCGGTTAATCCGGGACGCGGTAGCCCTGGAAGAGGCCGGAGCCTTTGCCATAGTCCTGGAGTTGGTTCCCGCGCCCCTTTCCAGGGTCATCACCCAACGGCTCTCCATACCCACCATCGGCATCGGGGCCGGCATCCACTGTGACGGCCAGGTGCAGGTGCTCCATGACATGCTGGGCCTGTACGCCGATTTCGTGCCCAAACACGCCAGGCAGTACGCTCGCCTGGCCGAGATTATGTCCGACGCCTTCACCCGCTACATAGCGGATGTCAAAGATGGTTCCTTCCCAGGTGAGGAGGAAAGCTTCGGCATGGACGAAGGTATTCTGGAGGAGCTTGGATATAAGGCCACGATTCCCGAATAGGGATACGGTCCCATTCACATGCAAGTTATCTCATCTATCCCGGACTTCCGAAAGGCCCGCAGCGACCTGAGGGGCACTCTTGGGCTTGTTCCCACTATGGGCTATCTGCACGAGGGACACCTGGCCCTGGTGCGGCGTGCCAGATTGGAGAACGACGCGGTGGCCGCAAGCATATTCGTCAACCCGTCCCAGTTCGGCCCCAACGAAGACTTCACTACCTACCCCAGAGACATGGACCGCGACTTGTCCCTTCTGAGGGTTGAGGGGGTGGACCTGGTCTTTGCCCCGTCCCCTGAGGACGTGTACCCCCCGGGCTTCGATACCTGGATTGAGGCAGGCAGCGTGTCACAGCGCCTTGAGGGAGAGCACCGCCCCGGCCACTTCCGGGGTGTGGCTACCGTGGTCGCCAAGCTCTTCAATGTCGTACAGCCCGACAGGGCCTACTTCGGCCAGAAGGACGGCCAACAGGTGGCAGTGGTAAAGCGGATGGTCACCGACCTGGACATGGACGTGGATGTAGTTGTGGTCTCCACGCTGCGAGACCCGGACGGCCTCGCCCTTAGCAGCCGCAACGTGTACCTGACCCCGGAGCAGCGAAGGGTGGCCCCTATAATCTACAGGGCCCTGTGCCAGGCGCGGAAGCTCTGGGAAGATGGCGAGAGGAGTGGGGAGAGTCTGCGTAGCGAGATACGACGTACCCTTGAGCAGGAACCCCTCATCGAAAAGATAGACTATGTGAGCGTGGCCGACGCATCCAGCCTCGAAGAGGTAGACACCATCCGGCAGCCGGCCATGGTCTCGGTGGCCGCCCGTATGGGGAGGACCCGCCTCATAGACAACGTGCTGCTGGGCTGACTCCCATGAGTCGCCGCGAGCGCCGAAGTTGACACTACATACGGCCACGAGTATTATGCACTGTCAGGTGTGGCCCTTATCTTGACATCCAGTGAGTTGAATGAAATTATTGGCTCCTCTACTTGCCCTTGCTGCCTTTAACGCCCTTCTAGCCGCCTGCGGAGAGGCTGAACCCACGTCCGTAAACCCCACGGCAGTGCCAACCGCCACACAGGACCGCCAGTCTGCGACTAGGGAGGTAGCCTCATTCACACCAACCCCTCCACCAACTCGTCCACCACGGGATGAAAGAGTGGGCGCACAGATTGGAGACCACTGGCACGCATCAATTTACGTGGAGATTTGTGGAACGGCCCTGTATTTCCCGCCGTCGCCGGGCGGTGTTCATTCCCATGGAGATGGGTTTATACATATCCACCCTGAAGACGTGAACGAAACGGGCAGCCAAGCCAACCTGGGCCGTTTCTTCGATAGTTTCCCCTACGACATAGATACCGGCCATATCAGGAGCGCCCGAGGCGAACTGTTCGAGAACGGTGACGCCTGTCCAGGCGGTCTGCCGGGCAGGGTACAGGTCATAGCCAACGGAAAGGATGTGACGGAGGACTTCAGAAGTTACATCCTCCGGGATGGTGACAATGTAGAGGTCTTTTTCAAGTAGACAAAAGGAGTCGTTGTGATGGTAGGTCTGCTGGAAAGTAAGGTTGCTCTGGTAACCGGCGGGGGTTCGGGCATAGGTAGGGCGACCGCGCTGGCCTTCGCCAGGGAAGGGGCCAAGGTAGTCGTTGCCGACGTGGCAGTCGAAGATGGGCAGAGCACGGTACGCACCATTCAGGACTCAGGCGGAGAGGCCATCTTCGTGAGAGCCGACGTATCTAAGACGGATGATGTGGAAGCGATGATAAAGGTGGCCGTTGAGACCTACGGACGGTTGGACTGCGCTCACAACAACGCCGGGACCGAGGGAGCTATAGCCAGGACCCACGAATACCCCGAGGACGAATGGGACAGGGTCATCGGACTTAACCTTACGGGCGTGTGGGTGTGGATGAAATATGAGATTTCTCAGATGCTCCGGCAAGGCAGCGGAGCAATCGTCAACACCTCGTCGGCTGCCGGGCTAATCGGCATCCGTGGGCAGCCCTCCTACGTTGCCAGCAAGCATGGCGTGGCCGGGCTGACCAAGGTCGCCGCGCTGGAATACGCCAGAAGGGGAATCAGGGTCAACGCTGTGTGCCCCGGCATTGTGAACACCCCAATGCTTCAGCGCTTTGTGTCCAATAACCCGGAAATCAACGAAGAGCAAATCGTAAGATGGGAGCCTGTCGGCAGGATGGGGACACCGGAAGAGATTGCAGAGGCGGTGGTGTGGCTATGCTCCGATGCGGCCTCCTTCGTTACCGGGCACACCATGTCCGTGGATGGCGGCATGGTAGTACAGTAGCCGTATGTATGAAGGGGGTGCCGGTATGGTGGATGATGGTGGGGGCAGAGTATTTACCAGGTCTCAGGAGACTCTGTTAAAGGACGTGATAAACCGCATAGTGCCCGCCGAAGGTGAGTTCCCCGGAGCCGGAGACCTGGGAGTGGTCGAGTATCTGGACAGGGTCGTGGGGGAGTCGCCCGCGCTGACGGCCCTCTTTCTCCCGGGTCTGGCCTACGTAGAGATAGCTGCGAGCAGGGCACATGGCAAAGACTTTGGAAGTCTGTCTACCGATGAGAAAGACCGGGTGCTCCGGCAGGTGGAGCAGGAACGCCCCGACTTCTTCAGCGCCCTGGTACAGCAGGCCTACAACGGCTACTACACCAACCCCGACATCTATCGCCTGGTCGGGCCTGAGTCCCACGACCCGAAATCCAGCGCCAACCTGATGAAGCCCTTCGACCCCCTGCTTCTTGAGGATGTCCGAAAGTTGGGTCGCGTGTACAGGGAGACGTAGGGAAAGCCGGGGTGCTTCAGGGTCAGTTGAGTAAATCGGCGGCGCGTTCGCCAATCATTATTGCCGTCGCGTTGGTGTTGGCACGGACTACGTTAGGGCAGATGGACAAGTCCACTACACGAAGCCCTTCCAACCCGTGGACCCGGCAATACTGGTCAACCACCGCCATCGGGTCCGACTCAGGCCCCATCTTGCAGGTGCCAGCGCTATGATAGTTGGTGCCCACTGTCCTCAGCACCCAGGCGTCCAGCGCCTCATCCGATTCCAGGTCCCGGTCTGTGGGGTCGGTCCTCTCGGCAATCATACCCCCGAACGCCTCGTGCTCCAGCAGTCGGATGCACAGTCGCACGGCCTCCCGCATCCTCTGCCGGTCCATGGGGTCCACTAGGTATCGGTAGTCCAGGTGCGGCTGTGTATGAGGGTCCGTGGAAGTGAGACGCAACTCGCCGGAACTGAGGGACAACTCCAGCATACAACTCAAGTGGGCCTCTTCTATCTGGATACGGTCGTCAGGAGTCAGAAACGCCGAGTAGGACGGCATGATTTGCATGTCGTTGCGAGTGCCTGAGCCGGTAGCAGTATAGCGGAGCATGGTTTGCAGCCGTGGCAAGTCGGCGTCAATCTTGAAGTCCCCTCGGAGTTTCAACTGTATTGCGACCATCGGGTGGTCTCTCATGTTCTGGCCCACTCCCGGCAGGTCATTCACTACGGGAATACCAAGACTGCTCAGATGGTCTGCCGGACCCACTCCCGATAGCAACAGCAGGTGCGGCGACTTAATGCCCCCGGCGCTCAGCACGATCTTCTCTCCCTCTACTACAAAGGTCTCCCCTCCGCTCTCCACTTCCACACCTGTTGCCCGCTTGCCGTCGAACAGAATACGTCTCGCCAGCACGTTGCCCCTGACAGTCAGGTTGAGCCTATGGCGGTTGGGGTTGACGTAGGTCAGGGCCGTACTCATGCGGATGCCGTTGGGATTGTTCATGGGCACTGGCCCCACTCCGGTGGACCCTGGACGGTTCATGTCCTGGTCATCGGGGAACCCCGCTTCCAGGCAGGCCCGGTAGAAGGCTTCCTGAAAGGGCAGCCAAGTCTCTCGCTTGTGCCGTCGGACTGGTATGGGGCCGTCAGTACCGTGAAAGTCCCCCAGGAAGTCGGTATCCATTTCCAGCTTTCTGAAATACGGCAATACCTTCAGATAGGACCACTCATGGTTGCCCAGAGAGGCCCAGATGTCGTAGTCTACGGGGTCTCCCCGGAGGAATACCTGCCCGTTGACGGCGCTGGAGCCTCCGACCGCTTTGCCCCGCACGATTCGCATAGGCTCGGTCTGCTGAGGGGTTGCGATGCTCTGAAATTCCCACCTGTGGGGAGATTCCGCCATAGCTGAAACACTGCTGCCGCCGTTTTTCAGTTCATCGGGGGTCTGTTCCAGGTCCGGGTAGTCAGGCCCCGCCTCCAGAAGCAACACCGAGCGCTCAGGGTCCTCCGACAGACGTGTTGCCAAGGCACAGCCCGCAGACCCGGCTCCCACTATAATCACGTCATATTTCATGCAACACACCTCTAGGTTTTGGCTACTTCGCTGGTCTTCTTGAACTCGGGTATCACGTGCTTTCCGAACATCTCTATGGACTTCATCACTTTTTCGTGCGATATCGTCTCGGTGGCCATCAGAAACTGGAGTTGATCAACGCCTGTCTCCTCGTGTAGCTTGACAGCCTTGATGCAGCTCTCCGGGTCTCCGGCCACAATGACCCCCCGCTCCACCAGGGTATCGGCGTCCAACTCCCTCCAGGCCTGCTGGGCGCTGGCTGCCCCACCGGACAGGTCAGCAACCGCCTGGCTATCATCCTGCTCGAGGTAACGGGAGAAATTCTGCTTCAGGTGGTCGGGCACGCCGCCCCACTGCTCCACTAGCTTCTCATAGAGGTCCTTCTGGTCCTGGAGATAGGGCTTATCGGGGCCAAAGAAGGTCTTGAGGGATTGGGCGCATAGCTCTCGTGCCTCCTGGTTGTCAAAGTCGCAATAGCCCATAGTCGCACTTAGCCACTGGTTGTTGACATACTGGCCGACAGGTTTTGCCTTCTTTATGTTTTGCCTGTAGGCCTTGACGTGGGGCCCCAGTATGGAGGGGGCACTTATTCCCAGGGCCATCACTCCTATGCCCTTTTGCGCCGCCAACTCATAGGTCGAGGGCTGAAGGGCGGCCACCCAGATGGGAGGGTGGGGTTTCTGGTAAGGCTTTGGCAGGACCTGGCGTGGGGGTACGTTCCAGAAACGGCCTTCCCACTCGAAGGTATCCGACTCCCATATCTTGGGGACCATCGTAAGGGACTCCTCCCACATCTCGCGGGTATCCCTGGGGTCTATGCCCATACCCATCTGCTCGTATGCGGCAGACCTGCCCGTGCCGAACTCGACCCGGCCATTGGAGAGGTGGTCTACCATGGCCACCCGCTCGGCAACCCGGACCGGATGGTGGTAGGGGAGAATTACGACCCCGAAGCCCAGCCTTATCCTCTTGGTGAGCCTGCTGAGCGCCCCGTACATGACCTCCGGGCAGGGGGACATGGAGAAGCCCGTGAGAAAATGGTGCTCCACGAACCACACGTAGTCCCATCCCATTTCATCGGCCAGAATAATCTGTTCAAGGCTCTCCTCGATTACAGCGTGGTCATCCAGGACAGGGCGCTGCATCTCGTATGCGAGTCCGAACTTCATCATGCGCCTCCATGTTGGCCTTGTCGGGCAAAGAACGGCCAGATGCCCTATTTTACTCGTTTGCGTCGGTAGGGACAAGGCTGACGTGGCTGGGGCCGTTGTTGACACCCGCACTTTGCGTCAATAATATAAATGTGAGTACAGACGCCGGCAATGCCCGTCTCGGAACAACTGCAAAGAACGTCCCAGTAGCTCAGTGGATAGAGCGGCTGCCTTCTAAGCAGCGGGTCGCGGGTTCGATTCCTGCCTGGGACGCCACGAATAAAAACCTCAGTGCTCCTCCGCGATCATGGCATCTTCCTCCCCGAAGTACGGCTATCGCTCAGGACACGGGCGGTCCAGAAACCAGACCTTCCAGATCTTCCCCTGCTCGGCCAAAGGGGTCTTAACATTTTCTTAAATGGTGTAGGCTAATAATATATACTAGAGAAAGTGGTCCGGCGGAGTATGTGGAATGACTGCTGTGAAACGGCGCATCCTCGTAGTTGAG
>JAGWBG010000264.1 GCA_021296015.1 Dehalococcoidia bacterium
CTACCCTGTCGTTGCTGCTCGGTCAGAGTTCCCCGGGTTTGGGCGTCATCGTAGGTGTAATCCTGGCCCTCTTGGCCTTTTTGATAGCTGGCGACAGAGCGGCCCACGCCGTTTCTATGCGCTTTCCCGACATGGCCTCTAGTCTGTCTTCCCCTCTCAGAACCCTCCTTTTTCGCTTTCTCAGGGTGTCAAGACCCCGAGAAACTGCACCTGAAGAGGTAGAGGCCAACTATAGCAGGGATAATAACGGGGCCGGACCGGAAATTCCTGATTCAACCACGGTGGTAATCACTGAGGAAGGCCCTGCAAGGCTGGACGCCCGGGAACGCACAATGATTCGCTCAATTCTTCGACTTGATGAGTCGGTGGCCCGGGAAATTATGGTGCCCAGGATAGACATTGTGGCCGTAGAGGCTGATAGCCCCCTCACTGCGGTGGCAAGCCGTATGCTTGATGGGGGACATAGTCGCCTTCCGGTGTACAGTGAGACTATAGACAACATCCTCGGTGTGGTCCATTCCCGTGACCTGCTGCCCTTTCTGTCGCAGACGGGAAATTACCCCCTGCTGGAAAGCATTATTCGCCCTGCCTTTTTCATACCCGAGTCCAAGCGATTGGACGATTTGTTGAGGGAATTTCAGGAGAGGCACGTACAAATTGCTATGGTGGTGGACGAATATGGTGGCATTGAGGGTCTGGTTACCTTTGAAGACCTTCTCGAAGAAATCGTAGGTGAGATAGAGGATGAGTTCTCCCGGAGCCTTGAGCCTCTTGTCACTCCTCTGGACAACGGTGACATCGTCGTGGACGCTAGAGTAACCCTCGATTACTTATCTGTCCTATTCTCCATCCCAATTGATATTGAGGACGTTGATACTATTGGCGGTCTGGTATATAGCGCACTGGGGAAGGTGCCTAGGGTGGGCGACGAGGTGTTTCATAACGACATCCGTATTGAGGTAGACTCGCTTCTGGGCAGGAGGATTCGGAGGTTGAGGCTAAGCCGCGTAGAACCCCACGTTAAAGAAAGCGAGACACCTACTTGAAACTACGATAGGGACCTCCTACGAGGTCCCTATCGTAGTTCTGGCTAGCTGGTCTAACTCCGGTCTTAGGAAGAGCTATCGGGGTAGGCTATTTGGATGGAGCCGCCTGTAGTGGACACTTCGGGTCACCCGAACCCTCTTCCGGATCGTTGGTACAGACAATCAGGGGCGACGTAGCTACGACTCCATCTACCGTACGAGCTAGTATGGTGTAAAGGCCTGGGGACAGGGCGGAAGGCAAAATCCCTCCGGCCAGCCCTCGGGTTGTGTCAGCGAGGAACGCACCCGCAGTGTTGGCGTCCCCTCCTTGGAGTATCAGGTTGGGCGAATCTACATGCAACACTAGCTCGAAAAGAACCGTGTCTCCAGGAGCGAATCCGGCTCCTGCAACCTGCAAGGCAGACCCCTCTGGCGCGAACATGGGTATGGGCACTATCTCTACGACTCCGGGATTACTCAATTCCTGGTTGTTTGTAGCAGCCAAGGCTACGCCAGTTATCAACATGGCTGCCACAAGGAAAAGAGCTGCGATGGTAAGCTTGCGACTTAGAAAACGCCTCATCAGTCCTCCTTCTCAACATCTGCCTCAGGGGCTCTGCCAGAAAACTCAATCCTTACAGAAGTTACACTATATGCTTACTACAATCAAGGTCACGCATAATCATATTAGCACATATTTCAGATGTCAAGTCCTATGGGTATGTAGTGTCCGGGAGTTTTCAATGTAGTTCGGGAAGGCATCTGACATGGCCTTGATGCCCGCTAGGCCTTGCTCATACCCGGTTTTACTAATCTTTGAGAACTGAAGGACCGCTGCTCCCTTGGCCGTCTCTCTGAAAGCGGAGGGAGCGTCTGCCATCTCTTGACACTTTCAAGAACACAACATTATCCTATTTTCATGGAGGACAAAATCCTTGAATCGGACTCCCAAAATGGTGGCCATCATTTCCGTACCGGGGCGTAAGCCCTTTCTTCTAGGCGTATTCATCCTAGCATCCCTCCTGGTGTCGGTCACTTTTATATCCTGCCGCCAGCGGTCTAATATTGATAGCTCCGACGAAGTTGCCAGATCTGGCGAAGTCAATCTGGTGTGGGAATCGTGGAGCCTCATCATGGACTTCTACGTGGAAGGGGATAGCCTGGACTCGGAGGAGGCAACCGGCAACGCGGTCACAGGCATGTTGGAGACCGCAAAGAAATCCGCCTACCCATTCTTGACCGAGCTTGATAGTGTTAGTGCCAAGCCATCTTCGGATGTGCCCGGCGAGCTTACCGACGTATGGAAAGCGTGGGTCCTCTTGAAGGAGAAATGGCCCGACATGGACAATAAGCTTCTGGCGGATGCCGCCGTCCAGGGTTTGTTGAAAACCATAGGAGACGATTCCGCAGTGCATTTGAATCCTCAGTCCTACGACCGGGCCCGGGAGAGACTGAAAGGGTCCTACTATGGTATTGGGGCATCAGTCGCAAGCCAGGATGGCAAGATGGTACTGTTGCCAATGAACGATAGCCCCGCGGAAAAGGCAGGCGTAGAAGTGGGCGACGTAGTGTTGGAAGTGGACCAGGAACCAGTGGAAGGGAAAAGCTTTCAGGAGGTTATCGAAAGGG
>JAGWBG010000265.1 GCA_021296015.1 Dehalococcoidia bacterium
CTCCCAGGGTCCTTCTCCACTGGTCCGCCACAACCTCACCACCTTCCTTAACACCCAACAGGCCGTGGGTCATCATGGTCGAGCTGAATCCATCAGGGAATCCGGCTTCGGCCAGTAACCTCTTTGCCTCGGCCAAATCATCGGGGTGCTTCTCTCCGTTGACCTCTCTGAAACCGGGCAACTGGGCCACTTCTTCTTCCGTTGGGGCAAACCAGAATCCTGGAGGCAGGGGATAACGGAGGGTCGCTTGCGGATTGGTCGTGAGCTCTTTTATGGGCTGAGGATGAAGCGCCAGGTGGAGCGCCTTCCTCACTCTCGGGTCGCTCCATGGTTCCCTCTCATGATTGGTGTGTACCTGCATGACGCTGGCGGGACCATCCCAGTGTATCCTACCTCCCTGGACCTCTTCGCCCAGTCGTAGAGCGTCGGAGTTGGGCATCACCGATACCATAGAGGTGGACATCAGTGTCTGTCCCGTCTTGTAGGCCGCGAAGGAGGTCGGTCCCGAATTAACGATGTGCCATACCATGCCGTCGAGATAGGGTTTCCCTTCCTTCCAGTAATTGGGGTTCCTGGTGTACTCGATGGTGATATCCTTCCTGTAATCTTGCAGCATGAAGGGACCGGACCCCAGAATATTCGCCTCAAGCCTCAGGTCCACACCAGTTTCCAGATGGTGCTTGGGGAGAATCGACATTTGCCCAAGGGCAAGGTATGGGAGGAAGGCTACCGCAGGGTAGTCCATGTTCACTTTAATCGTGTAGTCGTTTATTATCTCGGATCCATTGTAGTAGGGGTCAATGAGGAGAGGGCTGACGCCGCCCCTGATTTCGTCGCGGTTCACCATCCAGTCCAAGCTGAACTGTACGTCGGCAGCTGTGAGAGGGGTGCCGTCGTGCCACATGGCGTTCTCATCTAGCGTGAAAGTGTAGGAGAGGCTATCGCTGCCCAACTCCCAGGTCTTGGCTAAGTCGCCCCTCAAGTCAACCGGGTCATCAGTCTCGGGGTTGTACTCGATAAGGTTGTTATAGATAGGCTCGTTGACAACCTGATTACCAAATGTGCCCTCATAGCCGGACCAATGAGATGGGGAGGCGTAGTGCTGCATGGTGAGAACGCCACCCAGTATAGGCTGAGGCCCAACCGGCTCCGGCGGTGTAGTAGGCGTGGGCTCCGGGGTAGGCAGGACGACCCTTGTTGGCGTCGGCATCGGAGTCGGAGTCGGCGCAGGGGTCTCACCAGGCGCCAATGTCGGCGTTGGCTCAGGGGTGTTGGTGGGTTCAGGAGTATTGGTGGGCACTGGGGCATCGTTAGGCCGAGGTGGGGACGTGGGATCGTCACCTCCGCACGCTACGGCCAGTATCAAGACTAACGCCAAGGGTACGAAGATCAGGAACTTGGTCTTGAACATCCGACTATGGAACATAAATGCACCTCCATGAACTTTCCCCGCTTTGGCAGGCCTCCAACCTGTTTTGATTCCACGATAAGCTATCATACTGCTCGCAGTCCTGTCAACAGATTTTACCTAACTTATGAGGGCCTTTCGATTCTCGAAGCCACGTGAACACACACACGCCTCTACATGGCAGTAGAATAGATAAGGTACAGCAAGGAGGCCCCTGTCACGTGCCATTCAGTATAGGTTCCGGCTTTCACCGGAATGACGACCCGACACCGGACGCAATAACCTATTCAGGGGTTTCCTAGATTCCTTCCGCCTCCGGCGGACTCCGCTCCTCGGAATGACTGTGGCCGTAGGTGACGCCGGGGACTAAAAGGCCCTGTGCTCACTTCCGGGATACCGCTATCGGGAGTCCAATTCAGGAGCTGGAGCTTAAGTGGTTCCCCGTAGGCGGGGGTCCAGAACGTCCCTGCGGGAATCTCCCAGCAGGTTCCAGGCAAACACCACGATGGCTATGGTCAATCCGGGGAATACACCCAACCAGGGCGCTACGCTCACGTAGTTCTGAGACGCTCCGGTCAGC
Organism: Dehalococcoidia bacterium; assembly: GCA_021296015.1. Lineage (GTDB taxonomy): Bacteria > Chloroflexota > Dehalococcoidia > Lucifugimonadales > JAGWBF01 > JAGWBG01. The sequence goes on from JAGWBG010000265.1 coordinate 1,989, forward strand.
ATCCCTCCCCAGGAAGGTGTGTCCGGGGAAACTCCAATGCCGAGGAAGCTCAGGGACGCCTCCGCTATAATCGCGACTCCCAGGGAGATGGTAGCCAGAACGATGAAGGTGGCGGAACAGTTGGGGACCATGTGCCGCAAGATGATACGCCAGTCACCGGCTCCTACGGCCTTCGCCGACAATACATAGTCCATCTCTTTTATGCTGAGGGCCTGGGAGCGGATGGTCCTGGCGGCTCCTGGTACGAACACTATAGTCAGAGCTATTATCACGTTAGTCGTGGATGCCCCCAGCGCAGCCATGATGGCCAATGCAAGAAGGAGGAAGGGGAAGGCCTGGAGCGCATCCACAATCCTCTGTACGGTTAAGTCCAACACACCGCCGAAGTAGGCTGTTGCAATTCCTATCAAGAAGCCTGCGGTTGTCCCAAACAGCACGCTGAGCAGGCCTACCAGGAGAGAAACTCGTGAGCCATAAACAAGCCTGCTGAATACGTCGCGTCCAAGGGAGTCGCCTCCTAGAATTCTTTCGGATGCGCCGGGGCCGGCGAACTTGTGACTGACGTTGGTCTCACGGGGGTCGGCGGTTGCAATGAGAGGGGCAAATACACCAAACACTACAAGGATGACTGCCACTATCGCCCCGAAAGCACCCAGG
>JAGWBG010000266.1 GCA_021296015.1 Dehalococcoidia bacterium
TCGCATCGTCGCCATCCTCAATAATGCCAGGGAGAGGGGCTTAGACAGGAGTGAGGGTGATACGTCGTAGCTGGTGCAGCCGAGCGAGGCGGCGCTGATTCGCAAGATTGTCCTCCTGCCCGAACTGGTGGAAAGCATGGCCCGGACCCTGGAACCCCATCATCTACCCCACTACTCCCTGGACCTGGCGACGGCTTTTCACTGGTTCTACGAGAACTGTCGGGTCCTCTCCAACGACCCCGCCGATTACCCCACTACCCTGGCACGCCTGAAGCTGGTGGAGGCTGCCCGCATAGTCCTCTCCAGGGTGCTGCACCTTATGGGCATGAGTGCCCCCGAAAGTATGTAGGCAGGGGCTGCACTACCCGCCCACACTTTTCTCCACCTTGAATATGGGGGGCATCTCCGCACGTAGCCCTTCATCCGAAAAGTGGCTGCGTCGTGCGGACTCAAGAAAGGGTTCATCCCCCCAGGGCACGTCGGGCAGATTACGTTGTCGCCGGACCTCGTTTATGGTCAGCACCCCCCGGTCAAGCAGCATGGACTCCCTCTCCACCCGGCTATTCTCGTTCTCCCGCAACGCCTCAAGCTCGCTCAGGTCGAACTTTGTCCTCAACTCGGAGTAACCTAGAATTGGCAGCAGCTTCTCATTCAGATGGTCCTCCAGGAACTTCATTTCTGGAATCATGGTATTTCGCCAAAACATCCTCTCTGCTGCGTTGATGTTGGCGAATGTGGCTTGCTGATAGTCCGACAGCAGTGGCAGCGGCACCCCGTACACTCGGCTCACGTCCTCCAGACTCCACCGCAGTCCCCGGACGAACTCCATCTCCCGGTGACTGAAGCCCAGGGTCTTGATGTCCTTGATGAAGCTGGCGATGGCCGGGCGGTGGGCGTTGGCAGTCCCCTTGTACCGTTTCTCCCAACGCTGGTAGAAGTCCTCCACCTCCTCGTCGCTCATGGACTCCTCGGTGGTGAAAATCACGTCGGGGAGCGCAGAGTTCCGGAAGAAGTTGCGGTTGAATCTGAGAGCGTCCATTCCCATGTCAGCCGACAGTCTCAGAGGGGCCACCGGCGACAGACCGGCGTACTCGTCGAGGGGGTTGAAGTACCGTATCCAGACCATCTCATCGGAGGTGTAGGCCACCGGCCCGTTTACGCCCATGTACACGTAGCCCTTGATGTACTGCTCTCTGTCCGGCAGAATACGCACTCGATCGGGCCGCAGGGGCCATATCTCCCACTGGCCCATCCGATCGCGCTCAAGTGCCCAGAAGGCCGAACCCCACAGGCACAGGTAAATCTCAGTGGCCCGCCACAGGTCGCCCCGGCTATACCACCTGTTCATCCTATCCATGAGCTTCTGGACAGGGTGGTCATCGGCGACAGGCTCCCCGTTACGAAGCACCAGCACAGGCGGACGTGCCAGGGCGTCGCTGCGGACCTTGATGGCGGAGTATACCGATACCGAGGTAGCGTAGTACTCTCCATATACCGACCTGGCCCAGTCCTGACCCGTTCCCGCTACCTCTTTATACCTGTCCACGTCCTTGACGGAAGCGCGATTGCCCTTCTCCACTCCTGCCGTTAGCATCCTGAGCCGGTTGCCCAGTAAACCCGGCAACTTACTTGTAACATCACCTATGAACCCGCTCTTTCTAGCCATACGGTCCTCCTTTTCCTTTGCCTAGCCCCCTCCCCTTGATGGGGGAAGGTTGGGATGGGGGTGAAACGGCCCTGCTATCCCCACAACCGGACCGCACGTTTGTTAGATAGGAAAGCCAACATCATGGCATCTGCCTTGTCGGGAGACGCCCCACCTCGACGCCGTATCTCCTCCTTGCTCTCCATTAACATCCGCCCCAGGCTATTGAACGTGTAACGCAGACCCGCCAACTGAGCGACCAGTTCGCCATCGGGCGGTATCGTCACCTCTCCTTGCAGGAAAAGGTCATGCAGGTTCCAATAGCCCTCGGCCCGTAGGTTCGCGTAATGTTCGCTGTCATGGGCGGCTGTGCCCACGTTCACACCCTGGACGTGGTATCCCTGCTCTCGCAGTCGGTCCAACACGCCTGCTCCGATTCCCACCTCATCAATCATCACCGCGTCGGGCTGGTGGAGTTTGATGGCGTTTGCCACGTGTCCCGCCAACTTCATGGTATCCAGCCCCCGGTACTCCTGGATGTCCTCCACCGTCATGCCGCGCCTTCGCAGGATTACGCTCTTGTCCGAGCCGAACCGGGCCACGTCAACCGCGATTACCACCTTTTCTCCATCCTGGTTGGGAAGGCCCCGGGATTGAGTGGAGTCCCGTCCCGCGGCTCCTTCCACCGACGACAAGGGGATTAGGGTATCCTCTCCCTGGTCCGGGAATTCTCCCAGGACCCTGGCTTGGTAGACCGGGTTCTCCTCACCCCATATCTTCCGGCGCTCCTCTACCCATTTCTTGGTCGCTAGGCCGCGGATAACCGAGCGTCCCTCCAGTACGTTGGGGCTTTCAAGGGCCGAGATAGTGATTGTGTGATATAGCACCCTATCTTCGTAAAATGCCCTCCTGAAGTTTCCTTCCATCGTTGTTGGATTGCCTATAAGCAACAGCTTGCAGTTCTCCGAAGTCATCACCGATTCTATGGC
>JAGWBG010000267.1:0-611 GCA_021296015.1 Dehalococcoidia bacterium
TTCTCCACGGGGACCCAATGGAACAGTCAGGTTGGTCACCCGTAATAAATTCCCGACCGGATTTATGAGGCCTTCCAGCGCTTTCAGACCCGTCGTCCCAGACCCATCGAAATTGAAATCGCAGTAGACGCTCAGGGACAGTTCGCCGACGTGGAAATTCCCCAATTCCGGCAACTCCCCGTCCCGCAGGCGTCCCAGGAATCCGTGGAACGTGCAGCAGACCTGCTACTTTCAGGCAAGAGGGTAGCAATACTAGTTGGGAACGGTGCTCAGCGCTCCGGGGCCACACAAGAGCTACTCAAATTAGCCGAGACGCTGGGAACACCCGTATTCACCACGCCCGCGGGCAAGGGAATCATCTCCGACGACAACCCCTTGTGCATGGGAGTCTACACCAGGCCTCTCGGGTCGTCCAGCTCGGGAGATGAGCCTGTACAGGCGTTCCTCGATACGCTGGACACTGTCCTAGTGGTAGGCTCCAGTCTTCCCCATTCAAGGACCAGGGCACTGGGCCTACGTCTGCCGTCGAACCTCATACATGTGGATATAGACGCAGAGTCCATCGGCAAGGTGTACGATACGGCTGTGGGTGTGGTCGGCGATGCGAGGGT
>JAGWBG010000267.1:659-3275 GCA_021296015.1 Dehalococcoidia bacterium
CGACCAAGAGGTGCGGGAGTTGAAAGGTAATATCCCGGACTACAGATGGCGGACGATGCCCAACGAGATGAAGACTATGGAAGCCATCCGCAGCGTGGCCGCCCGAGACGCCATTTTCATGGGAGACGTGGCCGTATGTGTCCACCGTGGAGCCAACTTCTGTCTTGAGGCCTATGAACCCAGAACGTACATGACCTCCCACTGGGGTGGACTGGGGTTCGGGTTCCCGGCAGCAGCCGGGGCCAAGGCAGGGAACCCCGACCGGCAAGTCATCTGTCTCACGGGAGATGGCGGCTTTCAGTTCAACATCCAGGAGATAGGAACCTGCGTCGAGTACGGGCTGAACCCCGTCGTGATTGTGTTTAACGACAACGCATGGGGCGTACTGCGAGACGTTCAGAAGAGGTCTTACAATGGCCGCATGATGGCCAGCAGTTTGAAGAACCCCAGTTTTGCGAAACTGGCCGAGGTATATGGGGCCAACGGCATACAGGTGGAGTCAGTCAGCGAGCTTGTACCGGCGCTGGAGTCGGCCCTTGGGTCCGATACTATAACCGTCATTGACGTGCTGACACCCAACGGCTTCGCCAATTTCACGTAGGGAAGCTCAAGGCCCAAGTCAGCCCACGGGCCGCTTCCCCTACTCTCCTGGATAATAGTGCTGTCCGATGCGCAGGCTATCCAGCGCATACCTCATGGGTTCAAAGAGGGGTTGGGGCAGATTATCCAGAGGGAACCAGCCGAACTCGGTGAAGGCTTTCGGCTCCGCAAGCCGGGGTTCCTGGTCGCCGATTTCACCAAGAAACTCAACGTCCAGATAATGCCGGCCATAGGCGATAATGTTGGCTACGCAAAGAAATCGTAGCTCCCCGACTATCAGGCCCAACTCTTCCAACGCCTCACGACGGGCACATTCTTCCAGCGACTCGCCCAGTTCCAGATTTCCCCCTGCGGAGGCCCAGGTTGCCTCACCATGGGACCCCTGACGCCGGGCCAGAAAGACTCGCCCGTCCCTCAGGAACACAACTCCCACTCCGACTTGGGGCCTCTCTACATTCGGACTCATGGCACCGAGTATATCATGGCAGAAATAGGGTATCAAAGAACGATGACCTATTTCCGTTAAGTGCCATTCAAGATTCTTCACTCCGCTTCGCTCCCTTCGGAATGACACGGCAGGACGCCGTATCCGCCTAACGTCGAGAATAGGACGACCCCACTCATACCAGCATCAGTCTTGACGATGTTATGGGTCATAACTACAATTGCTCTAGCAGGAAGGGCCGTGTTCCAGGGCGAACCAGCACAAGGAGGGGGATGATGGCAGCAAGTCAGCAGCTTGATAAGGTCATTGAGATGATGAAAGCGCGGTCGGCAGGGCGGAGCCTAACGGTGGAGGATGACCGCGTATCCTACGAAAGGTTTACATACGATTTTCCTCTGGTCGAAGGCACAAGATGCGAGCGCGTGGGTGTGGGCAGCGTGACCGCAGAGTGGGTCACGGCCCCGGGAGCGGATGAAAACAGGGTTATGCTGTACTTCCACGGCGGTGGATACCTGTTCGGCTCTACCAGGACCCACAGGGCCACCCTCTCACGCATCTCACAGGCATCAGGCGGTCGAGTCCTGGGTCTGGACTACCGTCTGGCACCCGAGTTCGCTTTCCCCGCGCCGGTTGAGGACGCTGTCGCCGTCTACCGCTGGCTGCTGTCTAACGGCGCCGACCCGGCTAAAATCACTCTGGGCGGGGACTCCGCGGGTGGAGGCCTGACGGTATCAACCCTGGTAGCTTTGCGGTATCTTGGAGAGCCTTTGCCGGCAGCCGGGATTTGCGTCTCGGCTTGGGCAGACCTGGAACATACCGGAGAGGCCATGACCACCAACGCCGAGGTGGACCCATCGGTCAACCGGGAGCGTCTCTCACGCATGGCAAAGATTTTCCTGGGGGGGAAAGACCCCCGAACACCCCTTGCCTCTCCCATTCACGCCGACTTGCACGGACTGCCGCCACTGATAATGATGGTGGGTTCCATAGAGGTACTTTTGGATGACTCAGTTCGCCTATCGGAGCGAGCGCGCTCTGCCGGGGTAGATGCAACCCTCGAAGTCTGGGATGACATGCCCCACAACTGGCACATGTACGCTCATCTACTCCCTGAAGGGCAGCAAGCGGTCGAACGCATAGGGGAGTTCGCCCGGGAACATACGGGATAAGAATTGGAACCGGATAATGTAATCTCAGCCACTAACCTGACCAAGCACTATAACAACCTAGTCGCAGTTGATGGCATCAGCTTCGCTATTCGGCAAAAGGAATGTTTCGGATTTCTGGGGCCTAACGGCGCTGGCAAGACCAGCACGATGAAGATGATATCCTGCATATCCCCTGTGACCGAAGGGGATCTCTGGGTTGATGGCAAGGACGTACACCACAATCAGCGAGCCATCAAGAGTGTGTTGGGGGTAGTCTCCCAGGCCGACAGCATTGACTCGGACCTGAGTGTGATACAGAACCTGCTGTCGTTTGGCCGCATCTTCAATTTGCCAAATGACACTGCGAGCCACCGGGCATGGGAGGCTCTGGAACTATTCCATCTGATGGACAGGGCGCGCGAT
>JAGWBG010000268.1 GCA_021296015.1 Dehalococcoidia bacterium
ACTGTAGAGGTGAACCTTAAATTCCCGGCGGCGGCTTTCATGTCGTACTTTGCCAACAACTACACTTCGATACGGCAGAAGGAATACTCCGAGACAGGAGTTGATTACAAGCTGGTGGAGAATGTCCTGGGCTCAGGAGCTTTCCGTCTGAAGGAATATCAAAAGGACGTCTCCATGGAGTACGTGAAGAATCCCGATTACTGGAAGGAAGGCCTTCCCTATCTTGATGGCATGAAGTATTTTATCATCAGGAACGGAGCGGCCTCATTCGCCGCCTACAAGGCAGGGCAGACCATGATGTCCGTATCTATGGTATCGGTGATGCCCAATTCGGATGCTTTCCAGCTAGCGACTGAGACGGAGGATAGAGGCACCGTGTACTGGGATGGTCCTGCCAGTGTAGTTCAGATACATTTGCATAATCATAAGGAGCCATTTACCAATAAATTAGTGAAGAAGGCAATGCTTCTCGCTACCTATCGCCAGCCCTTGATCGAGCTCCTAACCAAGGGGCGGGCTACGCTGGGTTACCCCCTCCCACCAGGGTTCTGGTTCGCCCCCACGAATGAGGAGGTGGCCCAGATGCCTGGCTTCAGGGAGCTGAATGGTGAGAAACATCCTGATGATCTGGCCGAGGCCAAGGCGCTGATGGCTGAGGCAGGCTTCCCCGACGGTTTTAAGACCCAGGTTCTGGCTCCAACGACCCTGGACCCCAAAGAGGTTGCTCTGATATGGTCGGACCAGATGAGAAGGTCTTTGAATATAGAAATTGAAGTAGACATTACAGAAAGCAACGTTGCAGTAGAACGCCGGCTCTCGGGGGACTTCCTGACGTACAGCCACAGCGATGGCCTTGCAGTCCATGACCCTGATGACATGTTCACCCGGAGCTTCATTACGGGTTCGAGCCACAACAGGATCAATCGTGGTGATGTCCCACCCAGGATAGGTGAGCTGCATGATCTCCAGACCAGGGAGCTCGATAGAGAGACGCGAAAGGCGTTGGCCAATGAGGCAGCGGAGATCATGTTGGATGATCTTCCGTTAATACCGCTCTATTGGGTTGAGAGATGGATGTACTTGGACAACAGAATTAAGAACTTCAACATTCACCAATCAGCCTACGGCCAGATTTACAAGTGGGAGCATATCTGGTGTGACCCGGCGTGTAGCTAGGGGTTTAGTCATAGAAGCAGTGGCCCGGTGCCTGCCAGTAAGGGCGCCGGGCCTGTAATCATACACATCAGCCGAGCAGAAATCAGTTGACATGCAGGACCCAGTACGGTCCCGTTCTTCATGCAGGTTCCTGCTGTCTGTACCTGGTACCGACTAATTTACTGACACCGCCGGGAATTCGGCAACAGAGGTACAGATGAACGCTTATATAATAAAAAGACTGCTGCTGTTCATTCCGACGATGGTATTAATCTCCGTAGTCGTCTTTGTCATCATGCGCCTCATCCCCGGCGACCCTGCCATCCAGCTTCTCTCGGGAGCTTTGGGAGATGCAAACTATACTTCGGAGGACCTTGCTAAGCTGCGGGCGAAGCTGGGAACGGACAGGCATATCGTGGTGCAGTACGGCAACTGGGTATGGGATATGCTCCGGTTGGACTTTGGCACCTCTCTCCTTCAGAGCACCCCCATTGCCGATGACCTCAAGGATAGATTCCCCATCACCATTGAGTTGGCTATCATGGCGCTAATCATGGCCTCTGTAGTGGCCGTGCCATTGGGGATTTTCTCGGCTGTCAACCAGGACAAAATCGGCGACTATATAGCCAGAATTATAGCCATAGCCGGAGTAGCAATGCCCACCTTCTGGACTGGCATCCTTTTGATATTCTTCCTTGTCCTTGTGTTTGACTGGCTACCCCCACTGGGGTATGTAGATATATGGGAAGATCCACTGAAGAACCTTCAACAGCTTATCTTCCCTGCGATAGCTTTGGGATTTATCTACATGGCCTTCCTTCCTCGGCTGACCCGTTCTGCGATGCTGGAAGTATTCCGGGAGGACTACATTCGGACTGCCAGGTCAAAAGGCCTCTCCGAGAGGTGGGTGATTGCCCGTCACGCTCTGAGAAACGCCCTTCTGCCGGTTGTCACCGTCTCCGGTTGGCAGTTTGGATTCCTCATATCCGGCTCCGACATTATAGAGAGCATGTTCAACGTGCCCGGAGTTCGCAAAATCATGCACGACAGCATTAACCAGAGGGATTATACGCAAACCCAGGCAGCGGTTAAGCTGATTACCTTTGTGGTCGTGGCGCTGAATCTTGTCACGGACCTCAAATATGGTTGGCTGGACCCTAGAATCCGATACCGGTAAACATGTTTAGATGCATGAGTTGGGATCAGGAGGCGAAATGAGCCAGGAAAGAGTTGATCTAGCGGGCCTTCCCGGTGTGGGAATCAGCCGAGCCGGAGCAATGGCCGTTGCCTGGCGTTATACAAGCAATGTAGGGAGCTTCTTCAGGCGAAAACCCCTGGGTGCTTTCCGGGCGATAGTGGCAGTCATCCTTGTAGTGTTTGCTGTATTTGCCCCTCACATTGAAACCGCCGACCCCCCTGAGACCAACGTCAGTCACAACTTCGCCGGCCCGGGCGC
>JAGWBG010000269.1 GCA_021296015.1 Dehalococcoidia bacterium
CTTTCATAGGGGAGCAGGTGCTGATGCCCCACTTCGGCGTCACGGGCATGGGTGTGAGAGACCTGGAAAGGGCTGAAGGGGAATGGGGAGACCAAATCAGGATACACTGGATAGGGGGCACAACCCTGGACACCTTCGTCGTAAACTTCCAGATTCCGCCCCTCGACGCCCCCAGGGGCAGGTCTGCCCTCTACATAGGCATGGACCGCCTCCAGCACATAAACACCCTCCTGTCAGGTCGCGGAATGATGGGCACCCCCTTCTTCATAGACACCTGGATGACGCCACCGGACGAAGAGGTAGGGACATGGCCAGGCTTCCGGTACGTGGACAAGCACACCGGTGAGCAGGTGTTGGTCCCTTACGGCAGGGATGACGTGGTGAAAGACCCACGGGACATAGAAAAGGCCAAAGCGCTGCTGGCCGAGGCAGGCTACACCGAAGACAACCCACTGAAGATTGAGTATAAAGCCTTCAACCTGGCGTACCACAGCAGCGTGGCCCAGCTGGGGAGGGAGATGTTCAAGGCGATCGGCGTAGACATTGAAATCAAACTCCAGGATGTCACCACCAACTTCGCTGCCACCAAGTCAGGCAACTACCAGATATTCCACATAACCCGTGCCACCGACATTCTTGACTCGGACGAGCTCCTTCTTGGGAACTACCTTCCTAAGGGCGTAGCCCTCTGGGATACCCCGGACATACCGGAGATGCACGAGGCTTTTGCCATGTCTTCCACGGAGCCGGACGAGGCCAAACGTCAGGCGGTGATACGAGAGGCCGGGGAGTTCCTGCGCAGGGGTGAGCACATGAACCAGCTGGGCATCGCCTGGATTGACAGATATGCCCTCCCGGTGAACGTCAAAGTCCAGAACTTCCGGGTCGGTAGAACCCTGGGAGAAAACTACATGCACGAGTCCATCTGGCTGGATGACCCGTCGGAGTTCAATTAGGGGTGATTCAGGTAGGGGCAGGTTTGAAACCTGCCCCTACCTGAACATTGACCCGGTCAGCTGAGAGAGCCGGTCTGTACCCAAGTCTCCAAACCCTCCGGGCCGCTCTCATGGAGCATTATGCGAGCATACGTAACAAAGCGGTTGTTGCTCTTCATCCCTACGCTGCTGCTCGTCTCTATATTAGCGTTCTCTGTCATGCGCATCCTCCCGGGCGACCCTGCCGTGGTGATTCTCGTGGGAGAGTCGGGAGAAGGGCACTTCACCGAGGAAGAGCTTAATGCCCTGCGAAAGCGGCTCGGCACCGACAAACCTATTCACGAGCAATACGGAAGGTGGATATGGGGAGTGGTTCAGTTGGACTTCGGCGAGTCTTTCTGGCGCAACCGTCCGGTTACCGAGGACCTGAAATTCCGTTTTCCAGTCACCCTTCAACTCACCGTCATGGCCGTCATCATGTCCCTCATAGTGGCGGTTCCCATTGGGGTCTTATCTGCCGTGAGGCAGGATACATGGGCCGATCATGGTTCCAAGATATTCACCGTCACGGGGGTAGCAATGCCCTCCTTCTGGGTGGGGATACTGGCGGTATTTATGCTATCCGAGGTATTCAACTGGGTCCCTCCCCTGGGGTATGCCTTCCTCTGGGAAGAGCCGGTAAAGAACCTCAAGCAGCTGGTATTCCCGGCCATAGCCTTGGGCTACTTCAATCTGGCTTTCACCGCCAGGGTAACCCGCTCTGCTATGCTGGAGGTCATGCGTGAGGACTACATCAGGACGGCCAGGGCCAAGGGCCTCAGAGAGCTGGTGGTGCTCATGCGGCACGCCCTCAAGAACGCCGTTCTGCCGGTGATTACCGTCTCAGGCTTCCAGTTTGCCGCTCTCCTTGGAGGTGCCGTACTCATAGAGAAGGTCTTCCTGGTGCCGGGGATAGGGCAGTCCCTGTTGGAGGCCATCAACCATCGGGACTTCAACGTGATTCAGGCAATAGTCATGGTGTCGGCGACGATAATCCTGGCTTTGAACCTGGTGATTGATCTTCTGTATGGATGGATTAACCCGAGGGTACGCTACAGCTAAAAGCGGGGGTGAGCTTGAGACCCACCCCTGCAGCGAGGAACCATGTTTGAGGAAAGAGCTAGGATAGAGGCTCCATCTGATGTCCTCAGGGGACTAGGAAGCCAACTGCTGCGCACGTCACTCATATTGCGGGCGATTATTCGCTTCGCCAGACGAAAGCCCATAGGAGCCATAGGCGCTGGAGTATTTTTCTCCCTTGTCGCGATCGCTGTCCTGGCACCCCTTATTTCACCCCATGACCCCGAAGCGACCCACGGCCACCAATTCGTGTATGCCTCTCCCGGCAACCCTGTTCTGCCTTTGGGCGGTGATAATCTCGGGCGTGACGTTATGAGCAGGCTTTTCCACGGCTCCAGGATATCCCTGTTCGTTGGTGCAGTCAGCGTGCTAATCGGGATAACCGGAGGCTCGTTGTTCGGTATTGTCAGCGCTTACTGGGGAGGGGCTTTCGACCTGCTGATGCAGCGCTTGGTGGACGCTTTCATGGCCTTCCCCGCCATCATTCTGGGCCTGGCAATCGTGGCTGTCCTCGGCTCCTCCATTACCAACGTGATTATCGCCTTGGT
>JAGWBG010000270.1:0-2599 GCA_021296015.1 Dehalococcoidia bacterium
ATCCTGTACTTCTGCATAACCCACCTCTGAGGAACGCTTCTTTCAGCATTGCATCACAGGTCACATTCTACCCCAGCCTGCTACCCAAGACAACCTGTGTAACCGCTAGGCTGGGATAGCGATTGAGCCTTCGGTCCCCATACCGGCAACCCGGCGGCTAGATTCGGCCAGCCTGACGCAGTTGCTCTGCCACCATCCCAATTGCTCCGGCATACTCAACGGGTTGTTCCGTGAATAGGGCGATAAGGGCCTGCCGGTCACCGGTTGGCAATGCCAAAAGGTCTGCTGTGAATGTGCGCGTTTGGTCAATGCGGTAGAACATCACGTCCAGCTTATTCCACCCCAAGTCATTTATCGTATGCAACGCTTTTTGGCGAGCGTCAGGGGTGAGACCGCTTTTAGGGATTATTTCCCCTGTTTGGGCGTCGTAGTCAAAATATCTGTCCGGGCGTTCCGCAACATCAGTGGCACAAGGATCAACGTACCCTGAATCGGGCCATAAATCCCCTTTGTTTTCAACGTTGCACGCATGACAGCTGTAAACCCAGTTGGTCCACTCGTATGCCAACTGGGGGAACCGGCTGCGGGGCCGAAAATGGTCAACAGTAGAGGCGAGTCCGCCGGACTCGGCGTCGGCATCGCATTGCCGCTCACAATACCAGCAGATATTGTTGGTTCGGCTCCCCATCGTTGGCCGGAACAGCACCCAGAGGAAATCCGTAGGACGCTCGCCGACCCCATTCTGGAAATAATCAATCCAGCCCTGTGTGTACTGCCGGGCGTACTCAGTAACTCCGGCGGGTTCCAGACCCCGGTCAACCCAGCGCAACCCGTCTACCCTCCGTCTTGAGCCAAGTCGGATTGCCGGGAAATCAGGAACTCCCGCATCAAGTCCGCGTAACGTTCCCGCTGGGCCTCCAGTGGGCCGCCTTTGGACAGCAGAACCTTGTTAACCTGGCGGCGCAGCTCGTTCAACTCGGTTTCTTCCTCGGGCGTCAACGCTTCCTTCTCCCGAAGCTGCCGCAATCTGTTGGCCCGGTCAACCGTAAGCTGGTCGGTAGGCTCCTCCACACCCATCATCGTGCGGAGGATTTCGTCCGCCGTCCAGCCTATGACGTCCTCGGTGTTGGTCGTGGCAGTGACGACACCGTTTTCGTCCCGGCTGAGCAGGTGCACCTGCCCGGCCTTCAGACCGGCCACCATAAAGGGGGTGTGGGTGGTGGCGAATATCTGCAACCCCGGAAAGTGCTCTAGCAACGCTGGAATGACCCGCCGCTGCCAGGCGGGGTGCAGGTGGTTCTCGATTTCGTCAATCAGCAGGATGGCGGGCTTTTCTTCCCAGCCCTCCGTCCACTCATAGTAACTTGCTATTTTGAGGGCCAAGGCCCAGACCCACAAGAGAGTGCCCTGGGTTCCCGAACTCAAATCGCCAGCGTACAGCGGGCTCTTCAATCCTTGGTCACTGGTTCGTATTCCCATGCTATGGTGACTAATCCCTTCTTCAACGAAGGGGTGAGGAACACTATCTCGTATCACCTCGTGGCAAATGCTCCTGGCACAAGAATAACCGTGCTGTAAAGCTCTGCCCAATTGGAGCTGTTGGCTCCGATTGCCAGTCATTCTGCCACGAAGCCAATCTATAGTCTCTTCTACATATTGGCCCTGAAAGACGCCGGAGTCAGTACCAAACAGGGCTTTTAGTGGAGTACCAAGCAGGGTTTCCAGCGAATTATCAGTCTTGTTATCCTTCGTCCGGTCGAACAGTTGGACAAAAATTTCACGGAAAACGTCCTCATGCAGCAGGTCGACCCGTGTTGCAGGGATGTATAAGAAAGGTACTCTGTCCCCCAGGGCCAGTATTTCATGTATTACTTCTTCGAGATAATCCCTGTCATAGATGGCTCGTGGCCAATCATCGCTTAAATTTATAGCTATATCAAGCCCGTGTCCCAACCCTAAATCCAAGTCCCCCTCTTCGGAGACAAAATTTCGCTCAAGTTCCCCGGAACATGCACTCTTCATTAACCGCAGTATAGTGCTCTTACCTGACGCGTTTGGACCGATGAAAAGGTTGACTCGCTCGTCACAACCTAGCCAAATAACATCTGATGTATTTACTGTTGATAGATAATATATCCCTATCCCAGTTATGTGCATGACGATGGCTCCGTTGTCGCCTGAATCGGATAACCTTCTCCTGATTAGTGAGACCTCCGGGTCGGATAGGCCAGACCTGCTCAAGGACGCGATGGCTACTCTCTTTCGAAGGGATTTTGTAACTCCACGCCAAACAGGCTAAAGTCTCGCACGTTCCTGGTAACCACCGTCAGCCTGTGTACTATGGCCGTCGCCGCAATCATGGCGTCCTCGGCTATGGTGTCCGACCTTTTGTGCATGAGCCTGGCCCACTCCCGGAAGGCGGGGGCGTCCATCGGCAATACACCGTAGGAAGCCAGAACCCTATCGAGCCAGGCTTCCAATTCCTCCGCCTTTGCCTCATCCTGTTCACGGGTGATTGCGATACCCGTCTGTACCTCGCCAATCGTGACTGCCGATATAAAGAGTTGCTCCGCCGGCACACCCGCAATCCAATCCAAGA
>JAGWBG010000270.1:2646-4492 GCA_021296015.1 Dehalococcoidia bacterium
ACCAAAGGTGTTCGGCGGTGATGCTTCAGGCGCGACGGCGTGAGGGCATCAGTCCGCGCCTGGGGGGAGAGAAGCAGTTCCTTCAGGTCTGGTCTGGTCATTTTCTCCAATCTTCGCCATTCATCAATGGGGAGGAGCACGGCAGTTTCCACGCCACGCTTGGTCACAATCTGTGGTCCATCTGCCAGACTGGCTTCAAGGAACTCGCTGAACCGTGCCTTGGCATCCTGGACCTGCCATATCCCGCTCATATTTCCTCCAACGATACCAATACAGACTAGGTATAAGACTAGTCTATAGCTCCTGAACTGTCAAGGAGGGTTCCGGTGGTTCCCCCGCCGTGCAGGGAGCGCCGCCGACGTTGTTGACGGCCTCTGAAGGCGATGCTATACTCCCCCCTAGCCAGGATAGGCCCACTATTAGATAGAGTATAGGCAGTAGGGAGGCCCCATGGCGGAGAACATCATCCCCGCGGACACCAACAACATCCGAGATAAAGCCGCCATTGTTGGCATCGGCGAGACGGAGTTCTCCTGGGGCTCGGGACGCAGCGAACTCCAGTTGGCCTGCGAGGCCATCAAAGCCGCCTGCGACGACGCCGGAATCTCCCCCCACGACATAGACGGGACCTTCCGCTACGACATGGACAATAACACCGAGACCATGCTGGTCCAGTCGCTGGGAATCAAGAACCTGAGACACTGGGAGTCCACATCTTTCGGCGGCGGGGCTGCCAACGCCACCGTTGCCCACGCCGCTGCTGCTATTGCCGCCGGATACTGCAACTATGCGGTCTGCTTCCGTGCCGCCAACCTCCGATCCAACGTGCGGCTGGGCCAGGCGAGAGGCCCGGACCGTATCATGGGGGGACAGAGGGGCTTTCATACACCCTGGGGACACCTGGCCCCGGCCCATTCCTTTGGCATGTTCGCCCGGAGGTATATGCACAAATACGGGGCCACCAGCGAGCACTTCGGCTGGGTGGCAGTGACACTCCGCCATCACGCAAGCCGGAACCCCAGGGCCCTTCGCCAGGAACCCATCACCAATGACGACCACCAGAACTCCCGCGTAGTCGCAGACCCTCTGCACGTCCTGGACTTTTGCCAGGAGAACGACGGCGCTGCGGCTATCATCATGACCACGCCCGAGCGCGCCCGCCACCTCCGCCACTCGGATACCCTCACCCTGGTTGAGGCGGCGGCCCAGGGCTCCGGTCCCAGCAACGAGGGAATCATGTACAGGCCGGACCTCACGGTGGCCGAGTCTACCAATACGGCCCGTGACATCTGGGCGCGGGCACGGCTCACCGCCAAAGACATGGACGCCTTCATGTTCTACGACCACTTCACCCCCTTCTGCCTTCTGGGCCTGGAGGCCTACGGCTTCGTGCCTTTCGGTGAGGCCAAAGACTTCGTGCAGGGGGGCAACAATATCAGGTTCGACGGCATCCTGCCCGCCAACACTCACGGTGGCAACCATTCGGAGGCCTACATTCTTGGGCTGACCCATCCCCAGGAGGCGGTGCGCCTTATTCGGGGCATCTCCACCTCTCAACCCCCCAACAAGCAGATCAACAGGGTCCTCTCGTGTAGCTCCACTGCCCAGCTAAGCGCCGCCGTCATCATTCGCAGGGGATAGGTTGAAGGAGTGAAAATGACACAGCAGGAAGCCACCAAGTCCAGTCCGATGACCAAACCTCTGGAGGGCCTTCCCCTGCCGGACATTGAGAACCTCCCGGACTACGAGCGTGGATTCTGGGAGGCTTCACGGAAGCACGAGCTAGGTATCCAGCAGTGCTCGGATTGCAAGAAATTCCGCCATCCACCCACCCCTATGTGTCCCT
>JAGWBG010000271.1 GCA_021296015.1 Dehalococcoidia bacterium
GGGAGGCGAGTTCAAGACCGGGACCAACGTAGGTGTGAGCTACCCCACCGACAAGCTGCGTGAGGACTTCGATGCCATCTGCATTGCCATTGGCTCCACCCAAGCCCGTGACCTGGAAATTCCCGGACGGGAGCTTAAGGGCATTCATCTGGCTATGGAGTACCTACCCCAGCAGAATAAGCTCCTTGCCGGCGAGCACATAGACCCCGCCGAGAGGATTACCGCCGAGGGAAAGCGTGTAGTTATCCTGGGTGGCGGTGATACCGGCGCCGACTGTCTGGGAACCGCCCACCGGCATGGTGCTGAGGTGGTCTACCAATACGAGTTGCTTCCTGAGCCTCCACAGGAGAGGCAGCCCTACAAGCCCTGGCCTCAGTGGCCTCTGATTCTCAGGTCTTCAGCGGCCCATGAAGAGGGGCGTGTTCGAGACTACAGCATCCAGACCAAGTTTTTCTCAGGAAGCAACGGCCATGTGGAAAAGCTCCACGCAGTGCGTCTGAAGTGGGGGCCGCTCGACTCCAACGGACGTCCTACCATGAACGAGATACCCGGCAGCGAGTTCGAGATAGAAGTGGACCTGGTGTTGCTAGCCTTGGGGTTCATCCACCCCGAGCAATCAGGCCTGGTGGCCGACCTTGGCGTCGAGTTGGACAGGCGTGGCAACGTAAAAACGGACCACGGTAAGATGAGCAGTGTTCCCGGTATATTCGCCGCAGGGGACGCTGCCCGGGGGCAATCCCTGGTGGTCTGGGCCATAGCCGAAGGGCGTGAGGCTGCCCACCACATAGATAAATACCTGATGGGCACGACCAGCCTGCCCAGGTCTCTCCGGTAGCCGTCGTCAAAAATATTGGACTTTGCCGGGTTGTCGAAATCTGGCAAGTTTGATACGATTATGCTCACATAGCATGACAGTACACCTATCTACCCCACATTCAGAATCACCTCTGGCAGAATCACCTCTGGGGCCAAAGAGCACCCCTAAAGCTATTAACGGGACTCCCGATGGCGTCTGGGACTTTGCCAGCCAGGATACCCAATATGCAACTCATGGGCTTCACACCTACGTGGCTGCCATGATTCCGGCCCTGGCTCGTACGTTGATTGATGAGTATGTGCCCAAGAAAGGCTCTGTGCTGGACCCCTTCTGCGGGGGAGGCGCAGTGCTTGTTGAAGCCATCAGGTCCGGCAGGGAGGCTGTGGGTAGGGACATCAACGACCTGGCCGTGCTTGTCTCCAAGGCGAAGACCACCCACGTTAGAGCAGACGAAATCCAGACCGGCGGGGCCAGGGTTCTCGCAAGAGCAAAAGAGTACGATGGGCCATCACTGCGCTTCCCAAAGTCCGACTTCGTGGAATTCTGGTTCAAAGACTACATGCTCATGCCCCTGACTGCCCTCCGGTTTGCCATCGAGGAACTCCGTGACCCTGACCTGCGGACCTTGTTCCAAGCTCTGTTTTCAGCCACCGTTCGCAGCGTTAGCCTTACCCACCGCAACGAGGTGCGCCTTAGACGCATGACTCCGGTACAGCAAGAGTACTTCAACCCAGACGTATTTGAGGTGTTCAGGAAATACGTTACCCTGGCAGAGGAACGCGTACCCGCACTTCCTACGGGCGCAAAGGCTAGTGTAAATAAGGGAGATACTCAACGTCTGGACTTGTCCAATGAAGAGGTGGACGTGATTTTGTGCTCGCCTCCATACGGGGATGAGCGCAACGGGGTCAACTATACCCAGTTTGCCAAGAACATGCTCTACTGGCTGGGGTACAATCGCCAGTCAATACAGGCGTCCAAGGGGCATAGCCTGGGTTGGGGAAAGAGAGAGCGGGCTGTTCCTCCGTCACGGACCCTGCTTGATTCATTGGAAATCGTATCCGCTAATCCCGCCTCGGAGCGCGAGGCCATTGCCTTCTATTCCGATTACTACAAGGCTCTCCAAGAGTTGGCTCGTGTAGCTCGGAGCCGCATCATAATTGTCATTGGGAACCGGGTGCTCAACAAGCAAGTCTTGAATAATGGTCAAATCACCGTTGAGCTAATGGATGCCATAGGAGTGCCGCTAGAGAAATGCCATTTCAGAAAACTACCCACCAAACGCTTACCCAAAATGAGGGACTTTGGCGCTGCTATAGACCAAGAGACTATCCTGGTTTTCAAGAAGTAACCGACATCCCCCTACGGGGCCGATTCAAACTGGGACACTATATGGACTTCAATACTATTGACACATCCCGAACCACTATCCTATAATCAGGCTGATACACTTATGTAGGCGGTATGGACCCTTTAATATCCGCCACCGCTTTTACCCTCCCTCATCAGTTGCCCTCCCAGGTGTGAAAGGTCGCCCCCCATAATGAAAGTGCCTTTGTTGTTGACCTATGAGTGCTAAGTATATCTTCGTCACCGGTGGAGTGGTCAGTTCCGTTGGTAAGG
Organism: Dehalococcoidia bacterium; assembly: GCA_021296015.1. Taxonomy (GTDB): domain Bacteria; phylum Chloroflexota; class Dehalococcoidia; order Lucifugimonadales; family JAGWBF01; genus JAGWBG01. The sequence continues at coordinate 2,441 of JAGWBG010000271.1, forward strand.
GGATTAGCGTCGCCTCAATTGGACGCATCCTTAAAAGTAGGGGAATCACTGTCTCGGTTATGAAGCTGGACCCCTACCTTAACGTGGACCCCGGCACAATGTCTCCCTACCCGCCCGGCGCGGGCGGCGGCCC
>JAGWBG010000272.1 GCA_021296015.1 Dehalococcoidia bacterium
TATACCATAATAATTCCTGTCGTATGCGGGCACCGAACGGAATCGATAAAGTATGATAGTGAACAATATCCGTGAAGTTCAGAGAAACTTTTCACAATCTGATCCTTGTGTTATAATCCCGACATGACTTCATTGCCTCATACCTTCAGGAGAACGTGTAGTTGAAAATCACCAGGGAAGACTCAGCCACGCTAGAGGTCACACTGAATGTCGAGCTTGAACCTGACGATATAGAACCCTATCTGGACAGGTCCATTAGACGACTGGCCAACAGGGTACAGATTCCGGGATTCCGCAAAGGTAAGGCCCCCAGATACTTGATGGAAAACTACATCGGCAGAGAGGCTCTGGTCAGGGAGAGCCTGGACACGATGCTACAGGAGTCTCTGGACAAGGCCCTAAAGGCAGAGGACCTGGAGGTCTTCGGAGAGCCGGATCTGGAGATGGTGGAAGTTGACCCCCTTTCCTTCAAGGCCGTGGTGCCTCTTGAGCCTATCGTAGACTTGGGCGACTTCCGCAGCATCAGGATGGAGCCGGAACCGATTGAGGTAACCGAAGAGCAGGTCAACGAAGTGATTGAGAGGTTACGCTACGATGCTGCCCCCTGGGAGCCTGTGGAGAGGTCGGTGAAATTCGGTGACCAGGTCACCCTCGACGTAGACGGTTTTATAGATGGAGAGCAGGTCGCCGACGACAGAGGCGTTGATTTCATCCCATCTCAGGATAATCCGAATCCCTTCCCCGGCTTCTCAGTACACCTGGAGGGTATGGCCAGGGATGAGTCCAAGGAATTCACCCTGCCCGTGCCCGAAGATTTCAGAGACGACACTATGGCCGGTATAGAGTGCCGCTTTTACGTCAAAGTTCTGGAAATTAAGGAGAAGGCTCTGCCGGAACTGGACGATGAATTCGCCAAAGGTGTGGGCGACGAGTATGAGACTTTTGAGGCGTTGCGCGCCGGAATCCTGGAGAACCTGATTGAACAGACCCAGAACGTAACCAAGGTTACCTTCCAGGAGAAAAGCCTCACAGAGGTAGTAAAGGGTGCATCGGTGCAGGTGTCAGACCTGACCGCCAATAGGGAGATAGACCACCTGATTGAGGACCACGTTTCCCAGGAAGGCCGGCAAGTTGACATGGACACCTATCTCCGTAACGCAGGGAAATCCCTTGAGGAGCTTCGAGACGAGGTACGGTCGGACGCCCAAGATAGGATGGCTCGCTACTTGGTGATTAGGAAACTGGCCAAGGATGAGAACATTGAGGTTTCTCCCGATGAGATAGACGCCGAAGTGGAAAACCTGGCGGTATCTGCGGGAGGGTCCGCGGATTCCATCCGAAGAGCCTTCTCGACGGAAAGAGCCAGAAGCTCCATCGGCAGTGCTGTTCTGAACAGGAAAGTTCTTGATCGTCTTGCCGAGATTGTCCAGGGAGATGTCGGCGCCGATGATGAGAAGCCGTCCCCGGAAGAAGCCGGAGACTTCGCAGAAGATGCGCCGGTGTCCGCAGTTGAAGTTGATTCTGAGGAATCCGAGATTGATTCAGAGGCATCAACGCCTCAAGTCGTAGGGTCGGGCCAGCCTGATGAAGCCCAGAGTGATAGAGGAGGTACGCCCCAGTGACAACCAATCCCTATGGCAACCCGCTGCCAAACATCCAGAACATCATACCCATGGTAATAGAGACCAGCCCCAGAGGGGAAAGGGCCTTCGATATATATTCTCTTCTGCTTCGGGAGAGGATTGTTTTCCTTGGAACCCCTATCAGCGACCACGTAGCCAACGTAATCGTGGCCCAGCTATTGTACCTTGAGCGTGAAGACCCCGAACGGGAAATCAGCCTCTATATCAATAGCCCGGGTGGCGTAATCAGTTCCGGTCTGGCGATATACGATACCATGCAGCTGATACGTCCCAACGTGTCCACCATCTGTGTGGGTATGGCGGCCAGCATGGCCACCGTCCTGCTGAGCGGTGGCGAAAAGGGGAAGCGGTATGCTCTTCCCAACGCTACCGTCCACATGCACCAGCCTATGGGTGGTGCCCAGGGCCAAGCGTCGGACATAGAGATTGCGGCCAGGGAAATCTTGAGGATGCAAGACAAAATCAGGCAGATACTCTCGGATCGTACGGGACAAGAGTACGACAAGATAGCCCGGGACACTGACAGAGATTACTACCTCCCGGCTGCCCAGGCCCAGGAATATGGCATCGTTGATGAGGTGCTGGGAGCCCGCGAGGACAACGGTGCCGTCCCGCCTCCCCCAACAGGACAGTAGGGCCCACCACTTCATACAGAAGGGGGTAGTTGTGGCCAGTAGTAACAGGGGTAGCTCCAGGCTTTACCGGTGTTCTTTCTGTAGAAAAGGTGAAACCGAGTCGAACCGTTTGGTGGCCGGTCCGGACCGGGTATTTATCTGCTATGAATGTGTAAGGGCCTGTAAACAAGTTATAGACCAGAACACGTCTGCTCCTCCTGCGCAAGTGAGGCCCAGGCATCGAAAGCCCCCGGTTCCCAGGGAGATAAACGAGTTGCTGGATGGCTA
>JAGWBG010000273.1:0-2864 GCA_021296015.1 Dehalococcoidia bacterium
TCACTCCCGCCTCCTGAGCATCCCACTGCCAGGAGAAAAACGAAAGATAGCAGAATGATTACTACTAAAAGTCCGAGGACTCCCCACCTGAACCAGGAGCGATGGGATGCTCCGTGATGGGCGCTTCCTTTGGCACCAGTATTAGCCTGTTCCTCGTACAACTTCTACATTCTCCTTGATTGGTATGACGGAGATTATACCAAAAGGCATCTATCGCTAGACTTTTGGAAAATATTCAGAATTTCATCAGATTTCCCTCCCCTCTGACCGTCTTTATGGTCCTGGGCAGGGCTGGCAGCAAGTCCCCCGCCAAAGTGCCCGTGTCGCCCATCTCATCCGGCACCCATGGAGGTAGACGCCACAGCATGAGGCGTCCTCCGGGGAGAGTCCCTGGGCCATCAGTCCGGCGATGACCCCCGTCAGCACGTCTCCGGTCCCCCCGGAGGCCAGTGCCGGGTTGGCAAAGGGGTTGACGTGGCACACGCCTGCGGGCGAGGCCACAACCGTGTAGGCCCCTTTAAGGACCACCATCGCGTTCCAACGTGATGCCCACTCAAGGGCCACCTCGGTCCGACTGGACTGTACATCCGGTACGGATACGCCGGTGAGGGTTGACATCTCCCCGGGATGGGGTGTGAGCACGGCAGGGAACTTGAGACCATCCCACCAATCTTCTATCTTAGAGAGGTTGTTCAAGCCATCGGCGTCAATGACCACCGGCAAGGAGAGTGGAGGCCCTTCAATCAGCAGCCTCCGCAAGAACTCCGCCAACCCTTCAGACCGGCCAAAGCCGCAACCTACCAGCAATATGTCGTACTGGTACAGGTTCTCTCTCACTATTTCCACTCCGTCCGGGTGGAACCGCCCATATTCGTCATCGGGAAGAGGTAGGTGTATCACCTCGGTCAACTTCGACGCTAGAATCGGATAGATACTTTGGGGAGAGGCCAAGGTCACCAGACCAGGCCCCACGCGGGCGGCTCCCTGGGAGGCCAGGTACGCAGCGCCAGGGTAGTTACGGGAGCCGGCTATTACCAACACGTGCCCAAAGGTGCCCTTGTGTCCGTCGGGTGGCCTTGTGGGCAACTTGCTACTCACCCATCTACCGGTGAGTAGCTCCAGATTTATATCATGGGCCAAATAGTTGGGGATGCCGATGTCCAACACTTCCAGCCTGCCCCGTTTCTCGGCACCGGGGGACCGAAAGTGTCCCACCTTCGGATAGCCAAAGGTGACCGTAATATCAGCCTTTGGGCAAGCGGTATCTATCCGGCCTGTGTCGGCGTCCATGCCTGTGGGTAGGTCCAGGGATATTATGGTCATACCGGGTCGCCGTACCTTGGCTGCACTCAGCCGGAGCATCGCCTCAGAGAGCATCCCTTCCAGGGGCCTGGCCCTGCCCGTACCCAGCACGGCATCTATCACCACATGTGAGTTAGCAAGCTCGTTCTCAAAGGCGCCAAGATCGGGGTCTTGAGATGTGGAGAGAGAACTGACACCAGCCTCCAGAGCCGCCTGGAACTTGGGGTCTTCCCCCCGATGGCGCAGAAGCAGGTAAACCGTCACCTCAGCACCCCACCGCCGGAGGTGACGGGCCACCACCAGACCGTCTCCTCCGTTGTTCCCGGGTCCCACCAGCACCAGAATCCGAGAGCCTGCCACACCCCCAAGAGACTTGCGGACTTCTCTAGCTACAGCCAGTCCGGCGTTCTCCATAAGGGTATCGGTGCTTACACCTGCCGAGGCGCTGGCCTCCTCCAGTCGGCGCATCTGCTCAATTGTAACTATCTTCATTGTCAGCCAACCTCAGACCCATCCTCCGACCGGGTTCGGGACGGGATGAACCCTACAACGAAGGCCACAGCGTAATCTCTGGAATGGGTGATGCTTAGAGCCAACTCTGTAACACCCAGATTTTCGGCCCTAAGCAGCGCTCGCCCGTGGAGCACAACGGAAGGAGCTCCTGATTGAGCACGCACCACCTCCACATCCCTCCATCCCACACCCCTGAGGCCGGTGCCCAGGGCCTTCATAGTTGCCTCTTTGGCGGCAAAACGGGCAGCCAGATTTGGCGCCCTACCCCGGCAATACGCGATTTCCCCCTCCGTATATATCCGGTTGAGGAAACGCTGTCCCCAGCGTTCAAAGGCCCTTCGGATGCGGTCAATCTCGATTATGTCTACGCCTGTAGTAAGCATCTCCCTCCCGGTCGCTCGTAGGTAGACCGGCCAGGGCCTACCATACGAACACAAGGGCGTTGCTAGGAAACTCAGCCTAAATGGTATTATAGATGTATGTCACATGATATGCCAACCGAGAGACGTGAACTTATTCATCCCACTATCTTAGAGAGAATAGCAATTATAAAAGCTGGCTCGACCAGTGGACGCGAAGCACGTCAGGAAGCGGAGCACCAATACCTGTAGGGTTCAAATGTCTGGAGGGGCCCTTTCTATATAAAAGACGGACTCTCCTTACTAATCGTTCCTAACGAGCGCCAATGATCAAAGGAGCCACATCCATGACTGGGCAAGATACATTGGGCGATTTTATCCTAGGGTTGGAGGGTCTAGCGATCCTGCGGTCTTTGGATGTCGGCCCCAGGAACCGTCAAGGCCAGAGGGCAGAAGATCATCGAGGTGACCAGGCAGTTTGAAAAAGGGCCCTGGTCACCTCAATCGCCGCGGGTGAATGGACAGTGACAGCCCGATACACTGAATGGGCCGCTATCTACGAGAAGTCCAGCAATCCTGTGTTACTTGCTGGGAAACCTGCTGGGCGCGAGCTTCTTGCACGTTAACCAATTGGCGCAGCACTTGACGCTGCCTATAGGGGCGTTCGTAAAGCGCCTGCGGACCCGTGAC
>JAGWBG010000273.1:2881-3903 GCA_021296015.1 Dehalococcoidia bacterium
AGATCGCGCCGTCGTCGGTGGTCTTCGGCGTGAAGGTGGTTTGGGCCGGACTGTTGGCGACGGTGTGGTCGGTGTAGGCGGTCGCCAGCAGCAGGCTGGCGCTATCCGATGTAAGCTCCACCCCGTCGGCGTCGTACAGGACCACCTTGCCCGCCGTACAGACCCGACTCGAAGTCGGCGGAAATCGTCCCAGTGCAGGTCTCCTGGTCCTCTTCCACCCTGTTGATGTACCGTCCAAGCTCAGGCCGAGGGCGACTGCGAGTAGGATGTCGGCAGGCGTCGCCTGCTTCAGGCTCCACCACCCCGTCTCAACGTAGCCGTATGGAAAATGCCTACCGCCTACCGCCCACCGCCGAATCTCCTTTCCCTGGTCGGCCTTACAGCGCCAACTTGAACCTCAACACGAAAGCTCTTGATTTTGTGGAGTCATGGTGGGCCTATTTTGACAATAGACAGAACCATCGTCAAGATGTGGCTGGGGAGACTGTGAACCTTCTGAGTCCTTGAGGATAATTGATCTAGGTGATAGGGAGAGAGGCAAACACGGGTGGAGACCGTAGTCATTCTCTTCTCTCACAGGGAATAGAGTTTCCACATCATAGCCTAGGGAGGCTCCTCATTATATTTCGGCGCAAATCGTTTGAAGTATACGCATTACGAGTCACTAAATCGAGCACTTGTGAGATTCGAGTCAGAATCAACGAAGTCGCGAGGGTGTCTACTCGTCCACTCCCTACCGGAGTGTATTCGCCGCGTTGTGAGGGATCGGTGTCTGGATGCACATCAAAGTCCGATTTGATGATGCAATATAGATCCAGCATATGCAAAATGTTGATTCGCCGAGCGATTGGCACATCACGGTTAATCGAGTAGAACGAATTCATCTGCCCCAATGCTGTCTTAGCGTCCACTCCGTCGAATGCGACTACGGCCTTGTAAGGGGTATCCGACCACCACTCCTGAACCCCATCAATGCTCTTGAACGCCTCTCGATTGCCCAAGCCTCTAAACTCTCTAGTGGG
>JAGWBG010000007.1:0-8688 GCA_021296015.1 Dehalococcoidia bacterium
TCTGCCGACGCCTACACAAGGAACCCCAACTCCCCATTATCATGGTGACGGCCAGGGGTGAAGAGACCGACCGAGTGGGGGGGTTGGAGATGGGGGCCGACGACTATGTGGTGAAGCCCTTCAGCCCGAGGGAACTGGTTGCCAGGGTCAAGTCGGTGCTGCGCCGGGTCGTATCAGGGCCTGCCCAGGTCACGGGTGCTCCCCTGCGTTTCGAGGGCATCACCATCAATCCCCAGACACGAGGCGTGACCGTGGACGGCATGGAGGTCCATCTGACGGCGAAAGAGTTCGACCTGTTGCTGTTCTTGGCCACCTACAAGGGCCAGGTATTTACCCGCTCCCAACTAATGGACCGGGTATGGGACTACTCCTACGCCGCCGACGCCAGCACCGTCACCGTCCACGTGAGACGGCTACGAGAGAAGATAGAGACGGACCCCATACGGCCACGGTTCATCAAGACCGTGTGGGGCGTCGGCTACAAGTTCGATGAGTAATGTCATGTATAATGTCGAACGACAAACTATAGTAGCCTGCATCACGCTCCTCGCCTTGATTGGATTGGTGGTTCTCCTTACCATCGCGCTACTGGACCCCCCTGCCATAGACTTGGCCTTGCTGTCCGTGTTCCTGCTTATCTCGGGAGGGGCTACCGTGCTCATTGGCCTGGCGGCGGCCCACTGGGAATTGCCCAGGTGGGTCCGGTCACTGAGAGCCAGGCTGGTGCTCATGTGCATCCTGACTGCCGCTCTGAGTCTTGTGAACGTGGGCTTCACGTCGGCCCTGATGTTCTTCTCGACCCACGACCTTGTGCTGTTGGGGGGATTACTGGGGTTCTCCCTGGGAATGTCCGTTTTCGTAGCCTTCACATTCTCCGCTTCTACCACAAGGTCTATTGGCACGGTACTGGAGGCCGTACGCTCCATGAATGCCGGGAGCCTGGACGCCAGGGTACAGGTACGCTCCGCTGACGAGATAGAAGAACTGGCCGGGGCGGTCAATGCGATGGCCCAACGCTTGGAGACCAGCTTCAACCGGGAACGGGACCTGGACCAAGCCAGGAAGCAGCTAATTCGGGCGGTATCCCACGACCTGCGGACTCCTCTACCCTCAATACGGGTCATGGTGGAGAGCATCAACGACGGTGTTGTTGACGACCCCGAGACCATCAGGAGGTATCTGCGCTCCACCCAGTCCGAGGTGGAGAACCTGAGCCAACTGATAAACGACCTGTTCGAGTTATCCCAGATGGACGCAGGTGTGCTTGAGCTTCATCAGGAATCGTCATCTATACAGGACCTTATCTCGGATACGATGGAGAGCATGTCCGCCCAGGCAGCGGCTCGCAAGTTGACCCTGGACGGACAGGTAGACGAGAGCCTTTCGCCGGTGGCTATGGATGCCCAACGGGTGCAGAGAGTGCTGTATAACCTGGTCCAGAACGCCATCCGGCACACGCCTCCTGACGGGACCTTTCTCCTCAGGGCGCAGGATGCTGGCGGTGAGGTACAGGTGGATGTCATAGACACCGGTGAAGGAATCCCGGAGCAGGAGTTCCCTCAACTCTTTCAGAAGTCCTATAGGTCGGACTACTCCCGGTCCCGGGCCTCCGGCGGCTCGGGATTGGGCCTCAGTATTGCCATGGGGATTGTCGAGGCCCACGGCGGCCGTATGTGGGTGGAGAGCAAGGTTGGAAAGGGGAGCAGGTTCAGCTTTACCCTTCCCAAATCGCCCGAGAGCGCCTTCAATCCGGCGAAATAACCACTATCGGCTAAGAAGCTGAATTCTGCACCATGACGATGCCAGCAAGTTGACATAACGCCTGGATAGCCCTGAAACCGCGAGCCAGGAGGGGAAGCCCAGTCATGGCTGAGAGAGTTGGCACGCGGTAATCGCGGCCAGCTAACACCCTTGTCTATCCAACGTCACGCATAATCTGGATAATTGACAAGTAGCACCCCTGCGGGTCCTGGATGAAAGAGAATCTGCCCACCCCCTCGACTTCCATAGCTGGCGTGATCTGCGTTGCGCCGAGTCCCTTGGCCACCTCCAGAGAGGCATCCAGGTCATCCACCGCGAAGTATACCGACCAGTTCGCGGGCATCTCGCCCCACTCCTCCCTGATGGCCATCATACCGGCGGCGGATTTGCCGTTCAACTGAAACTCCGTGTACTCGCCGCCGTCCCCGGCACTGACCCTGTTGCCTGACCACCCGAACAGTGCCTCGTAGAACTTGGCCGCCGTCTCGGTGTTGTGGGTGTACAGTTCGTTCCATGCCAGGGCGCCTGGCTCGCCAAAGACCTCGGCTCCGATACCATCCTTGGGTTGCCAAACGGCGAATATAGCTCCAGTGGGGTCCATCGCCACCGCCATACGGCCGGCGTTGAACACATCAAAAGGCCCGTGCAGCACCGTGCCCTCCAACTCCTTCATCCGCTCCGCCGTGGCATCGGCGTCCTCCACGGTAAAATAGCTCAGCCACGATGGGCGACCGCCCCGCTCTTTCATCTCCGCCTACGTCACCGGGTACATGGCGAAGCAACTCTTCCCCTTCTTGTTCAATACCACGTAGGTCCTCCCCGGCCCCATGGGCGTAGACGTGGCTTCCAGGCCCAAAAGTCTGGTATAGAATGCCTGGGCCTTCTCCACGTCCAGCGACGGCATGTCTGCCCAACTGAACATCCCGGGCTCATGCTTTTTGATTTCCACATCCCCTCCTTACTAAGTGATACTGGGTAATAGCCGCAGTGCTACTCTGCCCCAAGGTTATCATGGCTCTAACGCCCCGTACAACGCTAAATACTGCCTCGTTGTCTCTAAAATTGATAAGGCAACTGCCAGACGCTATAATCCTAATCTGGGAGATTGATTCATGGACCGTCCACGCAACAGAAAACAGGTGCGGCTCACGGTATTGGAGAATGAGCCATTGGCCCGAATGGCGGAGCAGCGGCTTTATCAAGAGAGCATACCTTGTGTGGTGCGCTCTCTGGGGGCCGGACCAGGCGGCTGGGGAGCCGTCACCAACCTGCCCCATGCCATCTATGTGACGGCCTCCGACGAAATGCGTGCCCGTCAGGTGTTGGACCTGTGTCCGGCTGAGATTGAGGAGCGAGAGGGGCACCAATCATACTCGCGGTTTCACCCTTCCACCATGATTATAGCCTAGCTAATAATTGCGGTGGCAGCGCTTCTGTTCGGGACGGTGGAAATGGTGATAAATCGAATGTTACGTTGACGCCGGTGTATCTGGGGTAGCCTGGCGGATTAACCATTTCCTATGAAACTGTTTTGACATCTGCAGGAGGACGTTAGAGTGATGGAGTCCAAGGAGTCCCTTCAAATAGACCTCACAAATACAAGTCCCTATCGGAAGGGCCGCCCGGTAGTGCGTGGTAAACAAGGGATGGTGTCGTCCGGTCATTACCTGACCTCGATGTCGGCCATGAGGATGCTTCTAAGCGGTGGCAACGCCTTCGATGCGGCGGTGGCTGCAGGATTTGCCGCCGCGGTGATAGAACCCAATGCGTCCTATTCTCTGGCTACCTAAGGCTCCTTCATGATGTACCACGCAGCCAGCCGCCGTCTTCGTGTGTTATGTGGTCAGGGCGTCGCTCCCGGAAAAGCCACCATAGAACTCTTCAGGGAGAAGGGACTGGACAAGATTCCTACGGGCGTCAATGCGCATCTGGCTTTCACGGTACCCGGTGTGGTAGATGCCTATATCACGTTGTTGGAGGAGTACGGGACCAAGCCTCTAAGGGAGGTTATGGCTCCGGCCATTCACTATGCCCGGCATGGGTTTCCCATGTATGAGTATATGCGTCAAAAGTTGCTAATCCCGCTGTACAAGGAGCAGTTCAGGCGTTATCCCCCCGGCGGCATGGACATCTTCTATCCCCAGGGAGAACCCCACGAGGTCGGACAACTGCTGGTGCAGAAGGAACTGTCTGCGACCCTGAGCAAGCTGGCCGACGCCGATGCTGCCTGCGGTTCCCGGCTGGCAGGGCTGGAGTCTGCCCGTGAGGTGTTCTACAGGGGGGAGGTTGCCCAAACTATCGTACAGTGCTCCGGGCAAGTGCGGGGGCTACTTAGCAGGGATGACCTGGCTAACTACCGGGCCAGTTTTGAGAGTCCCATCAGCATAAATCTGCTGGGCTATGAGATTAACGCCCAATCCGTCTGGACCCAGGCCGGGGTGGCATTGCAAGCGCTCAACATCCTGGAGAGTTTCGACCCCCAGTTTCCCAGGGGTCTGCGCGCTATGGGTCATAATAGCCCCCAATACGTACACACCCTCACGGAAGCCCTCAAGCTGGCGTTTGCAGACAGGGAGCGGTACTATGCCGACCCCAACATCGCAGTTGTACCCATAGACGGCTTGCTCTCCAAGGAATATTCTGCAGCGCGGGCGTGCCTTATTCGTCCAGGGCAAGCTTACCCGGAGCAGCAAGAGGCCGGCGCCCCTTGGAGCTACTGTGACGGGGTGGAAGCCAGAGCCGTGCCCGGCCCCGCTATGGCTGTGCCAACGCCTGGAGACGGAGGGCAGGCTCCCAAAGATGGAACCACCCATTTTGCCGTCATAGACATGGAGGGCAACATGGTCTGCGCAACCGTAAGCGGCGGCAAGTTCGATTCCTCGGTCTTCTTCCCGGAGCTTGGCTGCACGTTGAGCACCCGCAGCGAGATGTTCTTTCTCGACCCCCAGCGCCCCAACGGACTGCAGCCCGGCAAGAGGCCCCGCACCAGCCTGGTGAATTATATGATTTGCAAGGACGGCCAGCCCGTTATGACAATCGGGTGTCCAGGAGCGGACGATCAGGCCCAGGCCGACCTCCAACTTATTCTGAATGTGCTGGTTTTTGGCATGGACTCCCAGCAGGCGGTAGAGGCGCCGCGTTTCTCGTCCCAAAGTATGGTCAACTCCTTCTACCCGCGGGTCTACCTGCCGGGGCAGCTAAACGTGGAGCCTGGCATAGCGGGGGAAGTGCGCTCTGAGTTGGTATCCCTGGGCCACAAGATTGTGGAGGACCCAATGTGCGGCTACGGGGCTATTGTTACTCATCGTGATCCCCTGACCGGAGTAATAGGCGCAGGGGCCGACCCGCGCCTCCCAACCTACGCCATAGGCTGGTGAGGGCGTCCCATGTATCCGGGAACTTGGTGTACTGCGAGAATTTCTCCCTCACCCCAGCCCTCTCCCGCCGGGGGAGGGCGAACTGAAAGACGGGGTCGGGGCTGAAAATAAACTCAGCCGCCCTAGTTCCTCTCCAGGACTCGTCGGAAAGCTTGGATAAAGGCATCCACCTCTGACTCACCCATAGCGCTGGAGACACACCCCACCAGGCTGGGAGTGAACAGCACCCCCTCGTTCATCAGGCCCCAGAATGCCTGCTGCCGGAGGTCCTTGTTTGCGCCGGCTATGTCCCTCCAGGTAGTGATTGGCCTATCTATGAAGTGAATGCCAAAGAGGGAACCCACCCCCGTCACCTGGACGGGAATTTCCAACTCGACGCACACGTCCCTTATCCCCTGTCGAAGTCGCTCCGCCAGAATGTCGAGCCTCCGGTAGACGTCCGGTGTTAGATGCTCCAGTGTGATGGAACCCGCCAGCATGGTCATGGGGTTGCCGTTGAAGGTTCCTGCATGGCCTACGATGGGGCCATTCGTAGGGTCGAAGAGGCCCATAAGGTCGCGTCGGCCACCAAATGCCCCCACTGCAAACCCGCCACCTATGATTTTGCCAAAGGTGGTCATGTCCGGCGTGATGCCGTAGTATTCCTGCGCTCCCCCACGAGACACCCGGAAGCTTATAACCTCATCAAAAATCAGTATAATTCCTCGATTCTCGGAGAACTCACGCAGCATGGTGAGATACTCCCGCTCAGCCGGCACCATCCCGGAACCGCCTAGGACCGGCTCAATAATCACGGCGGCCAACTCCCCGGCGTTCTCCTCAAGGATTTCGCGGGACGCCCGGGTGTTGTTGAAGGGGATGACCACCACGTGGTCAACCACTTCCTGAGGAAGGCCCCCTACGCTGGGTATAGGCGTAGGGCGGTCGGCATCACCCCCCAGACCGGGATCGGTGCGAACGCTGACCGAGACCACGTCGTGAGTGCCGTGATACCCTCCCTCGCACTTGGCAATCTTTGCCTTGCCGGTAAGCGCTCTGGCCGCTCGGATGGCGTTCAACGTGGCTTCCGTGCCGGAGTTGGTGAACCGGACCATTTCGACCGAGGGCACCCGCTCACAGATGAGCTTTGCCAGGCGGACCTGATACTCGTTGGGGGCGTTGTATACAAGTCCGCGGGATGCCTGCTCCTGGACGGCCTGCACGACGGGAGGATAAGCATTGCCCAGGATTAGACTGGTCATGTTACCAATGAAATCCAGCCGGTCCACGCCATCCACGTCCCACGTGTGGCACCCTTCGCCACGGTCTATGTAAATGGGATAGGGTGACCAGAAGATGCTATTCCGTGTATCGCCTCCGGGCAGGTATTCCCTGGCCTCTTCCCAGATTCTCCTTGATTTGGGAGTCAACTCCAGGTATCGTTCCATCTCGTGATTGGCCTCACTCTGTGCTGTCATCGGAACATCCTCAAATCATAATATGGTGGTACAGGCCCGGCGACTTGTCACGAGCAACTGACCCATCCGCACGTCAACCAAGTGTATGTCCTCTTCCATGTGAGCAGACGTCCACAGGGGTCTCTACGGATTAGCTATTCCCTCTGGCGATGACCCGTCCGGCAGTATGGCCTGTGAACTGGCCTTTTTCCACACAGACTCGTCCGTTGACCAGGACATACTCAACGCCCTCCGGGTACTGGGGCGAATTTTGGAAAGTGGCCTTGTCTATAACCGTCTTTGGATCGAAGATGACAATATCAGCGTCGGCACCGGGACGAAGTACGCCCTTGTTCTCCAATCCAATCTTTCTGGCAGGGAAGGAAGTCATCTTCCGCACCGCCTCCTCCAGGGTAAGGTGGTTCTCTTCCCTGACATAGTGGCCCAGAATTCGCGGAAATGTGCCGTAGACACGCGGATGGGGGTTCCCCGAGGAGTATAGACCGTCGGAGCCTATCATTGTGGTAGGGTGGGCCATGACGGTGCGCACATCGTCCTCTGACATAGAAAACGTGACCATTCCCACGGCACATCTTTCCTCCACCAGGAGATCGAACACCATGTCCATGGGGTCCCGGTTGCGGAGGTGAGCTATGTCTACTATGCTGAGTCCTATGTATTGCTGGTTAGTCTGGGTCAATAAGGAGGCGATGAGGGTATTTCCCAGGCCAGCACCCATCGGAGGCTCTGTACCAGGTCTCGTTAGCTCGTCACGTATCCTATTTCTGGTCTGGCTGTCCTGGAGTCGTTCCACCACCTGGTCCACGCCCCCTTCCTGGGCCCAGGAAGGCAGCACAGCCTGTAGGGTCGTGCTGCTGGCATGGTAGGGATACTGGTCAGCGGTGATGTCCATCCCCTCTTCGCGGGCCTTCTCCAGAAGGGCCAGAGAGTCTCTTACCCTACCGTGGTTGGAACGCCCCGACGCCTTGTGATGAGAGACTTGCACGGGAAGGCCAGCTTGCCGACCGATTTCGATGGCCTCTTGGATGGATTCCAGGAGTCGCTCGCCCTCATTGCGCATGTGAGTCGCGTAGATACCGCCGTAGCGGGAGGCGACCTTCGCCAACTCGACGATCTCTTGAGTCTCCGCGTAGGTCCCTGGGACATAAACCAAACCAGTGGAGAGACCAAAGGCACCGGCTTCCATAGCCTCCTCAGTCAGGGCTTTCATCTGCCCTAGCTCCCGGGATGTAGGAGCACGCCGGTCGAACCCTGTGACGGCAATGCGGACAGTCCCGTGTCCGATCAGAGGGGCAATGTTAGTGGCCGGGATGGAACTCTGAACGGCGTCCAGATAATCAGCGAAGGTACGCCACTGCCATGTTACCCCGGATGGCGGGGTGATAAATGCCAGGTAGCTCTTCAGCATCTCCTCGGTATCGGGGTTCAGAGGAGCGGCGGTGAAGCCACAATTGCCGGATACCTCCGTAGTTACTCCCTGGCGGAGCTTGTAGTCTTGGACATCTTTATACAGAACGGCGAGCTCCGCATGGGTGTGAATATCTATGAAGCCGGGACAGACACACATATCCTGGGCATCAATGACTGTGGTATCTTGTCCTACCTCCCGTTCCAGATGACGTCCTACATACCCGATGCGGTCACCATCTATAGTCACATCACCTCGGAACCAGGGGTTACCCATTCCGTCTATAACTCTAGCGTTTCGTATTAGGATGTCAGCCACATCGCCTCCCCAGGGTACGTGGGTTAGGTCAGGGTATCGTTCAGGAACCGTACCGTATGGACGGCGGCTTCGGACTCGTATTCTGCCCAGAAATGGTCTGCCCCGGTCACCACGTAACACCTGGAGTCATTCCCTAAAGAGGCTACTTTCTCCTTCAGGGCGTCAATCGGTATTCCGTGGTCTCTGTCTCCACATACATAGAGCTTGGGACGCCCATCCTCGGCAATCTCCGGGTGCTCCAGGTATCTCAAAGGTGAGGAGATGAGGACAAACGCCTTGGCATCCGTATACATGGGAAGGCCGCCGGAAATCACTCCCGTACCAAAGGAATAACCTACAACTCCAAGGCGGCCACCGTCCACGTCGG
>JAGWBG010000007.1:8897-22562 GCA_021296015.1 Dehalococcoidia bacterium
GAAACCTCGTCTGCACAACCCACAACCCCCTCCAGCGTCAGGTCCCCGCTTTTAATGGCAACTGCGCTCTGTTTCATCCCTGGGTGCCCTCCTTCCGTACTCAACCATCTTAGAGTTCCTATGGGGATTTGACAAGAGCAGGGTGTATACGTCGGTCTTGAAATCCCTCAAAACTGGGGCACAAAATACTTGACAAGATTTCCGTGCGATTGCTAGTTTGAGTACTGCAAGGTGGGAGTAGTGGGAGGTGAGGCAGAAGACGGGCCCCCTCTGGTTTTCCAAGTCAGCGCAAGGACATCCCAGGCTTTGGCGCTCGGGCAAGTCAGGACCATCCTCTGAGAAGAAGAGGGTCCTCCCTTCCTCACTCAGGGCAGCAGATGAAGTCTGATTGCATCTGGCCTATCCGTGGATGAGATAGGTCTTGCCAATTGGCACGGGAATCTCTAACTAACATCTGTCCTTTATCTCTTGAGAAGGTGCTCGCTGACCTCNNNNGCCGGTAGGAAGTGCTGAGAGTTCGTCCACTGCTTGATACGGGGGAAAGTGAATTCTCCGGTACCCCTCATCCGGACCTTCTCCCACGAGGGTAGAAAGGGCTTTGGAGGCATCCTGCAAGAGCGAAAAGGTGAAGCAAAGCTAGCTATGTGGAAATCTGACTGGTCGGACAGGTTGACTAATCAGACGTTGCTGGACAGAGAAGCGATTAGAGTATCCGGCCGCGGCCGAAACGTGGACTTCAGCCTGGACGATACGGTACCGATAGATCAGTTGGAGGAACATCTGCGCCAACACCTGGAGAGAAATGGTGACTGGCTAGTGGATGGGGAAGCTGTGACCATCAGCGTAGGCCGCCGGGTCCTGAAGCCGGAGGACCTGATGCGAATACGGCAAATCTTTGAGGATGAATTCCATCTCAAGATAGCCGGATTCCGATGCGAGCCTGAGATTCTGGAAAGAGAAATCTCTGAAGAGACTGGCGTCCCCATCTTCTTGGCGCATCCAAAAGGACTGTCTACCCCAAAGGCCAAGGCTATCAGGCAGGCTGGTACCTCGTTGCTTGTCAAGAATTCCTGCCGTTCCGGCACCTCTATCCTTCACGATGGGGACGTGGTAGTCCTTGGTGACGTAAACCCGGGAGCACAGGTTATCGCTACGGGAGACATTATTATTCTTGGGGCGCTTCGCGGCATCGCCCATGCCGGGGCCAATGCCACTGATGCGACGGAAGCGTTCATCATAGCGTTCGTGTTGAGGCCTCTCCAGCTTCGGATCGGTCGGTACATCGGCACCGCTCCGACCGACAACGGGAAGGAGCAGGCAACTGTGGTGCCGGAGATTGCTCGCGTGAGTGGACACTCCATAGTAGTAGCCCCCTTTACAGGTAAGTTTCAGAGGAACCCTATGCCCTGAGCATCGCTATTTCGGTGACTTGGGCGCTCAGATAGGGAGAGAAAGGAACCAGCTATGGCAGGGAAAACGTTTGTCGTCACTTCAGGCAAAGGTGGTGTGGGCAAGCCCACGGCGACGGCCAATATAGGCGCCGGCTTGGCCTTGCGGGGGAAAAGGGTAATAGTCATAGACACGGATATTGGCCTCCGCAACCTGGACGTGGTCCTGGGGTTGGAGAACCGGATTGTCTACGATCTTGTGGACGTGGTGGAAGGAAACTGCAAGCTCAACCAGGCCATGATACGGGACAAGCACACCAACGAGCTATACCTTATCCCGGCAGCCCAGACCAGGGATAAATCGGCCGTCAAGCCTGACCAGATGAAGAATCTGCGCGACCATCTGAAAGAGGAATTTGAGTACATCATCATAGACTGCCCAGCGGGTATTGAGCAGGGGTTTCAAAACGCCATCGCCGCCGCCGACCGGGCTATCGTAGTTACCACGCCCGAGGTGTCCGCAATCAGGGACGCGGACAGGGTAATCGGCCTTCTGGAGGCGGCGGAACTGCCAATTCCTGACCTCGTCATAAATCGTCTAAGGCCCGGCATGATTAAACAGGGCGACATGATGGACAAGAAGGATATCTTGGAGTTGCTCTCAGTACAGCTGCTGGGACTCGTCCCGGACGACGAGCACATTATTGTGGCCACCAATAAAGGGGTGCCGGTGGTGCACGATTCCAGGTCAATGTCGGGAGAAGCCTTCCGACGCATAGCGTCACGTATAGAGGGCGAGGACAGGCCCTTCTTAAATCTGGAGAACGGTCACGGGGTCTTTTCAAAGCTCAGGAAGTTCGTCGGCCTTAAAGGGGGGGATTTTACCGATGATTGATCTTCTCAGATGGGCTCTCCAGAGGCAGGAGCGGAGCAAGGACGCTGCTCGGCAGCGGCTTCAGCTAATCCTTGTAATGGACCGTGTGGGGCTGGCAAAAGAGCACATGGAGGCCATGAAAGCGGACATCATCCGGGCGGTCTCCAAATACATGGTGGTTGACCACGAGTCCATAGAGATGGATATGAAACGATCGGGTGACTCCCTGGTCCTGGTTTCCAACATCCAGGTCAAAGACATTATTCGTGCTGCCATAACGGAGTAACACCAATCAGACTTATAAATGACCTGACTGACACACACTCCGGCGAACTCCGAGTGGGTTGGATGACGGTTGACTACATCGGGAGATAGGGTTAATGTTAGACTGTCACCGATAGGCTACAAATCAGCTAGAGATATTCTCGGTTTAGAGATCTCGGACCAAGGAACCTTAATTGGCTTTACAGCCTTCCCGACCCGGTAGCGGAATCGGCCACGGCTTCCTGAGCAGTGGCCCCCTGAAACCCTTCTCCTATCCCCGGTTCCGGCTCTTTTGGGCAGCCTCCCTGTCCTCTGTGATGCCCTTCGTGATGGGCATGGCCGCACGAGGATGGCTGGTGCTGGTGTTGACTGACTCGCCCTTCATGGTCACCGCAGTCCAGGGCGTTCTCATGCTGCCAATGGCGCTTTTGACCCCTTTCGGGGGAGTTATAGCGGACCGGCTCAACCGGAAGATGGTCCTCCTTGCCAGTGATGCGGCCAACCTATTGATATTCCTGGGACTTACCTTGCTCTTGCTTCTGGGTCTTATCCAGGTGTGGCACGTGTTCGCTCTGGCTTTCCTCAATGGTATGGCGTTCGCCATGTCCACACCCACCAGAGCCACCGTGATTCACGACGTGGTCGGTCAAGGAGATTTGGCCAAGGGTGTGGCAGTATATACAACCGTGTTCAGCATCTCCCAGCTGGTGGGTCCGGCCCTGGCCGGTTATCTCATGGGCCGCAGCCCCGACCAGTTGGGATGGACATTTCTGGCCGCATCGGCGTTTCTGGTCCCTGCCATGGCCTTTCTGATGCCCCTTAGTATCCCCAACAGGGCAGCCATTCTTGAAGGGGTATCCCGAACATCGGTCATGGGGAGTATGGGAGAGGGTCTAGGATACGTAAGGGCCAACTCCTTGTTGGTGGGGTTGCTGCTGATGAGCGTTGTGTTCGCGGTCTTCGGGGTCCCTTACCAGACCGTCCTGCCCGTATTCGCGCGGGACATCCTGAATGCCGGCCCCGACGGACTGGGAATGTTGCTGGCGGCAGCCGGCGCGGGGGCCATAAAAGGGTCATTAAATGTGGCCCTCTTCAGCACCGCGCGACAGATGCAGGTCCTCATTTTTGCCACCGGATTCGCATTAGGCCCGACGATTATCTTGTTCGCCTTCTCCCCCTACTTCCCAACGTCCTTGGTGTTGGTCCTGGGTGTGGGACTGATGATTCAGGTATTCGGAGTCACCACCTTTGCCCTCATACAGGTGGGGTCTCCCACCAACATCAGGGGCAGGGTAGTCAGCATCCTCATGCTGGCATGGGGACTCGGCCCTATTGGGATGTTCCTCCTGGGGTTTGGGGCAGAGGTGCTGGCCCCGGAAATCGCCCTGGTTGTGATGGGTGCCATATCGTTCGCCTTGATGGGTCTCCTGATGCTGGGCATACCCGCGCTAAGGCGCATGGAACTTGAGCTTGGAGACCGGACACGTTCGCCCCTTGAGGAGGCGCTCTCCGATAGCCCGGCTGTTCCTACGGAGAGCGACTAGCTGCGGAAGCCCCGGTCAAAGCCCGCGACGTTCCATTTGTACCGATTCGTAGTATAATTCCCCTGGTAGCAAGCTTGACTATCTGAAAAGGGGGTGGCACTCATGCCGGGACCGTTGTTGAGTATGGAACAGGTGCAGGCAGCTATGAAGGCGATGATGGAGACAGCTATGGAGACTCCCAATGAGCCTGTAGCGATGGCGATAGTGGATGCAACCGGGAACCTGGAAGCCTACGCCAAGATCGATAACTTGAGGATTTTCAGTCGCCGGCACGCGATACGCAAGGCGTACACCGCTGCCGTGATGGGTCAGGACACCGGCGCACACGCCCAGCGTCTGCAAAGCCAGGGCCGGAGCATCGCCGACATGGGAGACCCGGGACTGACCAATGGACAGGGCGGGCTTGTCATTATGAAAGACGGCGTCATCCTGGGTGGGATTCGAGTAGGCGGCTATCCCAGCGGTCAATCGGATGAAGACCTGTCACGGGTCGGCCTGGAAGCCATGAACTTATGATGCGGGCCAATTCTCAAGGTAAGTAAAGTAGCTCATACGGCGGACGGCCTCATGGTGTGCCAGGGGGTACTCTGCTCGTATGCGTGGGCCACTTTGAGAATCATCTCCTCTGCGAAGGAACGACTCCCTATCTGAAGTCCTACAGGTAGGTTTCGGGCGCCAAAACCACAGGGTACGGAGACAGCAGGGGCGCTTGTCAGGTTGAAGGTGTTGGTGAGCATGAAGGGCAGGCGTCCCGTGTTTTCCTTGCTTGTAATCACCGGGTCATCCTGGACGAGCCTGGGAGCCACCCTTCCCGACGTGGGCGATACCAGGACATCGTACTTTTCCAGAGCTTCAAGGACCTGCTGCCTCAGCATAGTCCTGAGCTTCTGGGCCTTGTAGTAAGCCTGAGCAGGTATGATGCTGCCGGTGAGGAGGCCAATACGGTTGTCATGGCCGTAGTCTTCAAGGCGATTTTTAATCCACTCGTGCTGGTTGGAGGCCGGCTCAACGGCCAAGGGTATGGCTCCGATGGCGTTTGCGTGTCTGGTCATGGGAATCGAGATCTCTTCCACCGATGCTCCCAGTCCCCCCAGGACTGTAGAGGCTTTGACAACGGCCTCCCTGACTTCGGGTTCCACCTGGTCGCTATTGATTAGCTCGGCGATGATGCCTACCCGGATACCCTTTATATCGCCGTCGAGGGCCGCCCTGTAGTCGGGCACAGGAGCGTTCCAGGTATAGGGGTCTTTGGGGTCGTAGCCGGCAATGGCGCCGAGGGTTATGGCTGCATCCTCAACCGTTCTGGAGATGGGGCCTACGGTGTCCATGGACCAGACGCCGGGCATGACCCCATAGCGGCTGACCCTGCCCCAACTTGGCCTTACACCCACAAGGCCGTCCCAGGCAGAGGGGCGACGTATAGAGCCGCCGGTGTCCTCTCCT
This sequence comes from Dehalococcoidia bacterium, assembly GCA_021296015.1. Classification (GTDB taxonomy): domain Bacteria; phylum Chloroflexota; class Dehalococcoidia; order Lucifugimonadales; family JAGWBF01; genus JAGWBG01. The sequence goes on from JAGWBG010000007.1 coordinate 14,411, forward strand.
AGGGATGTGGCACAGAGGAAGGCAGCGGTGGCGGCCCCGGAGCCGCTGCTTGACCCGCCTGCCGACATGTCCAGGTTCCAGGGGTTGCGCGGGAACCTGAAACGGTGGGTAAAGCCCGTTATGGCGAACTCGCTGAGGACCGTCTTCCCAAGAAGGATGCCACCGGCTTTCGCTAGGTTGGCTATGGCAGTGGCATCCTCGTCGGGGACGAAATCAGCCAGAAACCGGGAGCCTCCGGTTGAGCGGATACCTCTGGTCCAGAGCTGGTCCTTTACACCCACAGGGATTCCGTGCATGGGACCCAGGTAGTTGCCCTGAGCGATGGCGCGCTCCGCCTCATGGGCAGCCTGGAGCGCCTCCTTGCGACATACGGTGAGGTAGGAGTTGAACTTGAAGTCCAACTCGTCAATGCGGTCCAGGTAGGCCTCCGTGGCCTCCACAGGCGAGACCTCAGTCTTCTCTATCAGTTGCGCAAGCTCCGCAGCGGAGAGATAGGGTATGTCTGCCTTATCCATATTGACTCCTCTCTAGTGACCAGAGATTGAAATAAGCGGTCTGCAGATGCTCTCTGTTGCCCACTTGCAATACAGTATACTTGATTTATCCCGTCATTCAGCTCCCATTGCGGTTCTTGAACACGGGCATCACCTCTTTGGCAAAACGGGTCAGCTGCTCCTTCATAACGTGCCTGGGGGTGCCCATAGGGCAGGACACCATGACGTGGTTGAGGCCCGGATACTTCTCTTCCACCTCTTTAAGGTAGGAGATGAACTCCTCGGGAGGGCCGCACAGCCACACACGATTTCGCACTCCGTCCTCGATGGTGGCACGGGTGGGGGCCTGGGCAACGCGGGAGCTCACAGCATTCATCTGCTCCTCGCTGTAACGGAGCATACCCAGGGGTGCGGCGAACTTGGCGTGTTCCTCGAAGTAGGGCTGGGCAGCGCGCATGGCCGATTCTACGGTGTCGTCCATTTGCATCCGGTAGCCCAGTATCATGTCCTCACCCAGCTTCAGCTGGCGTCCGTAGCGGGCAGCCTCGTCTCTGTAGTCGTTGGAATACTCCCAGACAAACTGCTCCGCCGTGGCCGCTATAATGCCCTTGATTCCGTGCTTTGCCATGAAGTCCAGGCCGCGCGCACTTCTGCTGACCACGGGCTGCCATATCTCCACAGGCTGATGCACGGGACGCGGCACCAGAGTAATCTCATTGTGCTCATACCCACTTTAGGGGACCTGGGGGGGAAGGGTATAGTAATTGCCCCGGTGGGAAAAGGACTCCTGGGTGAAGGCCTTGAGTATGATTTCCACTTGCTCTTCAAAGCGGTCTCTGTTGGCGTCGGCATCCAGCAGGTCGGCGCCGAAGGTCTCCACCTCACGGGTATGATACCCCCGCCCCACCCCGAAAATCACCCGGCCATTAGTAAGGATGTCCGCTACGGCGAAGTCCTCGGCCAGCCGCAGAGGATGCCACGTAGGGGTGATGTTGAAAGCGCAGCCTATTTTTATCTGCTTTGTGTTGTGTCCCAGATGGACCGCTAGCATGGGGATGTTGGGAATGCACTCGTAGCCCTCGTGCTGGAAGTGGTGCTCCGCCAGCCATATGGCTGAATAGCCCAGATCGTCCATAAGCTGGGCCAACTCCAGGGTGGTCTGAAAGGTCTCGATGAGACGCTCGTTAGAGTAGCGCCGGTCGTTGGCGGGCGTGCCCTCCATGCCCACTTTGTCCAGATTGATGTGCCCTGCATACAGGGTGGAAAACTCGGTAATCATACTTTTGCTCCTCTGCGACGTGGTTTCTGCGAAAGTGTCTAATAAGGTATGGGCGCACTCCTGTCTGCAGACAGGCAGGTCCTTTGCCTCGACGGGTCCCGCCTCGGCGGGCAGGAAGGATGGCGTCTCCCTCATTCCCTCCGCCGCAAGCGGGCTGACCTTCTCCCACCAGGGGAGTTAGTCACCCTTCGAGGGTAGGATATAGGATAATACGGTACGCTACTGGCTTACAAGGGGCATCCCTTCCATCCTCCGCACCTCATTGATAATCTCCAGGACTCTCTGCCTGAAGGGAGGAAGCTCAATCTCGAACTCCTCCCGTATGCGGCTATTGTCCACAAGATAGTTCCCGGACTCCTCGGCGCCGCCATCATTGTCGAAGGTAATCTGCGCGCCGGGTATGAACTCGCGCACCAGGTCAGCCAAATCACCCAAGCTTATAACCGTGCCGCCGGAGTTATAGAGGTTGTACCTGGGTGAGTCGGACAGTGCAACGCGTACGAACATCTCCGATACGTCCTCCACATGAATCGGGAGACGGTTAAATGACTTCCAGGGGAAATTCACAGGTAGTCCCCTGGCAGGTAGGGTTATTGCCTGCACGTGGTCTGTGGACCCTCTCACCTTGTCCGGGCCGGTTACGTTAGCCGGTCTGATTCCGGTTATGGACATTCCATAGTTCTTGATGTACTGCTCCGCCTGAAACTCGTTGAATATCTTGTGAACGGCGTACTGGCTGGTGCCGTACTTGGGTTCTTCTTCGTTGACGAGCCTGTCTCCATAGTTGCGCTGCTGGCCGCTCACTGCCACGGAGCTTGCATATACCACTCGCTTGACTCCGCAAAGACGCGCGGACTCGAAACAGTTGTCCATCCCCAGAACGTTCAGACGCATCTGGTTATGGGGGTCTCCCTCACCACCACCTACTATATAAGCCAGATTTATGAGGCGTTCAGGCTTGGCCTCGAGGACAGCTCGTATTACGTCATCAAAATGTGTTATATCCCCTCGGACGACCTTCACTCGGTCTTTCAGATGGTCAAAGGAGGCGGCCCAGGGATAAATATCCATACAGACCACCTCTTCGCCCCTCTCGACCAGCTTTCTAATCACTCGTGGGCCGATAAAACCGGTGCCGCCAATAACCAATACGGACAATACTCTTCACTCCTCCCACAGGGTTTATGCTCCACAAACACCGGGTGCTTCAAAACCTCGCGGAAGTTCGCCCGAAGTTCGTATGAGTCCGTTACGGGCGAAAGTTTAGCACTCCCTCCCAGAGCCGTCAAATGCTGAAGGACTCCCATGTTCACCCAAATCAATATCGTGTCAACCGGCAGACCCGGCTCCGGCAGGAATCTCCTGGCGAGGCCTATTCACCAGCGCCGTCACGAGTACGGCAATGACGACCGAAGACGCATATCCGGCGAAGATCAGTGTATACGAACCGGTGATGTCATGCACTGCCCCGGCCACCACGGGTCCCACCACATTCGCCGCCGTAAGTCCTGAAAACAGCACACTTTGAATCTTGCCGAAGTCGGGCCTGCCGAAGTAGTCGGCCAGCAATGACGATACCAGTAACAGGGAGACCCGCGGCCCCAGCGCGAAGAGTATCACAAATGGGACCAGATGCCATAGCTCGGTGGCGAAGGCGAAGATAGCCAGCCTCCCACCCTGCATCAGATAGGAAGCGATGATGAGGCTGCGGCGGTCTACCACGTCGGAGACCCACCCCACCATCAGGGTTGTTCCTATGTTGATGGCCCCCATCGCAGCAAAAGTCCATCCTGCCGTCGTTGGTGAGAATCCCTGATCTACAAGATGCGGAATAAACAGGAGATTTATGGCGCCGCTGCCCAGGCTCACAATCACAAACCCCGAGACCGTAAGCCATAAAGCCGGGGTCTTCAGCGCTTGCGCCACGCTGATGCTGGACTCGGTTGCCGACGGTACCATAGTCGCCGGGCGCTCAGGCCACTTAACATCCGCCCCTTGAGGCTGGTCTCCATCCGGCCTCAGCCCGTATTGCTCCGGTTTGTGCCTCAGAATCAGTGACCCGGGTATACCGACTATCATGAGTCCGGCTATGATGATTGCGAGGGCAGTGCGCCAGTCCCATTGACCCTCCAGCCACACGACCATGGAAACCAGCGGGCCTCCGAACCCTCCGCCGGCAAGCACTATGCCGATAGCCCGGCCCCTTTGTCTTACGAACCAGTTGGCAGCCACCGCGGGTCCTGTGCCAGCGATGTAAATGGCGAAGCCCACGGAAGCGATGGCGAAGGAGATGAAGAGCATCAGAGTTGACTGGGAGATAATCAGAAGCAGCAACCCTCCCCCGGTTGCAAAGGTCGCAAAGAGCATGAGCGAACGCGGCCCGTGACGGTCGAATAAGTATCGAACGACCGGCGACCCGATGACTGCCATGCCGTACCGTAACGATATTGCCACGGCAATCAGGGTGGCCGTGAGACCGAATGACTCTTTGATGGGAATGAACAGGGCGGAAAAGCCCGCAAGTAGGGCACCGCCCCAGTAGAAGTTCATGAAGAAGTAGGACCAGGCTATATACCAGCCATAGTAGACCCTTGGCTTAGGAAGCATCCCATCTCCACGTACGGACCTGTTGTCCAAGCCTTCCCAGATGAGCTTGTCCGCACCTGAGTTCCCTGAGTTCGATGTACGTCCGCAACTGAATTAAGGTTAGCGTCATTCTCTTTTCCGTTCAATACTCCACACGGATAAAGTCCTCTTGAGAAAAGCCCCCCAGGGGAGTTGCCGACACACGCGGGGACTTGACGCCGTGACGTGTGGGAGGATAGATTACGGGTGCTTGACGTCTGTGCCGGTAGACCCACATTAGAATCCGGTTGAGGAGGGAGCCAAATGGCTACAACAGCAGATAGGGAAGGCACTACCTCTGGAAAGTACAAAGTGGTCGGAACCAGACCCATCCGTCACGATGGACTGGACAAAGTAACCGGACGTGCCAATTTCGGCGCAGATATTAGTTTGCCCGGACTGCTGCACGGCAAGATTCTGCGTAGCCCCCATGCCCATGCTCGTATCAAGTCTATAGATACCAGTAAGGCGGAAGCCCTGCCAGGAGTGCGCGCCGTCGCAACCGCTCGAGATTTCCCCATCGTCGAGGATAAGGTTATAGACTTTGCCGAGATACAGGGGAATGCAAGGATGATGGCTGACAATGTCCTTGCCAACGACAAGGTGCTGTACAAGGGTCATGCAGTGGCAGCCGTGGCGGCCATCAGCCCGCACATAGCCGAAGAAGCGCTCAATCTCATCGAGGTGGACTATGAGGTGCTGCCGCCGGTCCTTACTCTTCATGACGCCATGAAAGAGGATGCGCCCATCCTCCATGAGGACATGACCACCAGGTTCCGGGTTGAACGATTTGGCAGGGGAGAGGACACCGGCGAGAAGAGCAATATAGCGGGCCACCTCCGGTATGCCCTCGGAGACCTGGACAAGGGGTTCAAAGATGCCGACCTGATAGTTGAGCGGGAGTTTTCCACCCAGACTGTCCATCAGGGGTATATAGAGCCGCACGCTTCCACGGCGTCCTGGGCTACCGATGGACAACTGACCATCTGGACGAGCACCCAGGGACCCTTCGCGATCCGTACTTTAACGGCTGCCATTCTGGGCAATCCCGAATCCCGGGTAAAAGTCATCCCTATGGAGATAGGTGGTGGATTTGGAGCCAAACTTGTCGCCTACCTGGACCCTGTTGCCGCCATTCTGTCCCGGAAGAGCGGCAGGCCAGTCAAGATGGTAATGACACGTACCGAGGTGTTCGAGGGGACCGGCCCCACGTCTGCCACTCACATGCGCTGCAAAATTGGGGCAGACAAGGCAGGGAGAATCACGGCAGCCCACCTCTATCTGGCTTTCGAGGCAGGTGCTTTCCCCGGCTCCCCGGTGGGTGGCGGGGCATTGACAGGTCTGGGCCCCTACAAGATAGATAATTTGCTGGTGGACGGATATGACGTGGTGTGCAACAAGCAGAAAGTGCAAGCCTACCGCGCACCCGGACAACCCCAGGCGGCCTTCGCCGTAGAACTGGTCATAGATGAGGTGGCGGAGAAACTGGGTATGGACCCCACGGAGTTTCGGCTCAAGAACGCCGCCCAAGAGGGAGACCGGATGCCAAACGGAGTCCCCCATCCCCGTATTGGGTGCAAGGAAGTGATAGAGGCCATGATGGCCCACCCTCACTTCAACGCACCTCTGCAAGGTGCAAATCGTGGTCGTGGTATCGCCATAGGACACCGGTTCAACAGCGGCCAGACCTCCTCAGCCACGATAAACGTGAATTCCAACGGCACGATTAGCCTCCTCACAGGCTCCGTGGACATCGGTGGCACCCGCACCGCTGTGGCGATGCAGGCGGCTGAGGTGCTGGGGCTGGGGGCCGACGACGTGACACCCGTCGTAGTTGACACGGATTCCGTTGGGTACACGGGAAGCACGGGCGGGAGTCGCACAGCCTATGACACGGGTCTGGCAGCCATCGCCACAGCAGAGGAAGTGAAGCGGCAGATGATGGAGCGTGCGGCGTTGATATGGGAGGTGCAGCCGGAAGACGTAGAGTTTCAGGATGGCGTCTTCACCTGCACCAAGAACCCGGCAGATAGGATGACCTTCAGAGGGCTGGCCCGCCAGCTTACCCGCACCGGCGGGGCTATAACCTGCTCCATGTCAGCGGACTCAACAGGTGTGGGTTCCACCTTCTGCGGGAATATCGTAGACGTAGAGGTGGACCCTGAGACGGGAAAGGTTGATATTCTGCGCTATACCGCCATCATAGATGCCGGCCGGTCGGTACACCCTGGCTACGTCGAAGGGCAGGTGCAGGGCGCTACCGTCCAGGGGATAGGCTGGGCGCTTAACGAGGAGTATTTCTACAGTGACAACGGCGCGATGGTCAACTCCAGCTTCCTGGACTACCGTATGCCCACGAGCCTGGACGTTCCCATGATAGATACGGTACTGGTAGAGGTCCCCAACCCACGCCACCCCTACGGCTTGCGGGGCGTGGGCGAGGTGCCCATCATCCCGCCGTTAGCTGCCCTGTCCAATGCCATTTACCATGCCATTGGAGTTCACATGGACAAGCTGCCCATGTCTCCCAACGCTATCCTGGAAGCCCTAGAGGAGAAGGAGGCCCGAGAGTAGCCCCGACCTAGATTACTCCGTCTTCCATGAGTCGTTGCAGGTCATCCTCGCTGCGCCCCAGAAGACCGCTATAAATCTCCTGGTTGTGCATTCCCAGCGTAGGTGCTCCGGTCAGTTCAGAAAGCGGGCCGCCGGAGAAAATTACCGGGAACCCGGAGCCGACCCCTTTGACTGGCCCCTCAAGGGTGCCGTGATACATTGGCCGCAGGGTGCCCCGGTCCCAGAAATGCCGGTCGGCCATAGCCTCGGCAGTAGTGCGTACCGGAGCGCAGGCAACGTCGCCTTTTTCCAGCTGCTCTATGATTTCCTGGCGTGTGAAGTTACCTATAATCTTCTGTACGGCCTCTTGCGCCGCCTCCACGTGAATCGTCCTGGACTGGTAGCTGACAAAGCGCGGGTCCTCCAGCAGTTCCGGAGCATCCAGGGCGAGGGAGAGCCTTCGCCACTGGTCGTCGCTGGACACGGTTAGTGATATATCCCCATCCCGGGTGTGGTATAACCCGGTTGGCCCAGTCCGGCTGATGTTGCCCGTCCGCAGCGGCAGACCCTCCTCAATATTGTCCTCTAGGTTCTCCACGAACATGAGGCTTGTCAGGCTATCCATCATGGACACGTCCAGGTATTGCCCCTGTCCGGTGCGGTCCTTCTCCCGCAAAGCTGCCAGAATGGAATAGCAGGCGAAAAGGGGTGTGACTAGGTCACCGATGAAGAGGCCAACCCTGGTCGGCGGGCCGTACGGCTCCCCGGTGATGTCCATCAGGCCGCTCATCCCCTGGATTTCAGGGTCGTGCGCAGGCTTGTTGGCGTATGGGCCGGTCTGCCCATAGCCGGATATGGAGCAGTAGACTATGCCAGGATTAACCTCGGATACCTCCAAGTAACCCAATCCGAGGCGCTTCATGGAGCCTGGCGACAGATTCTCCACTACCACGTCGGATGACCGGGCAAGCTCCAGGAACAGGTTGCGGCCCTCCGGGTGCTTCAGGTTCAGAGTAATGCTCTTGACCCCCTGGGTGCGTTTTATGAACCGGTTGGAGATGTCCTGGTCCGACTGGGGGGAAGAGTGGACGCCGTCAGGCCCCACAAAGGGTCCGTTCCCTCGCACGGGATCGCCACGGCCCGGAACTTCCACCTTGATTACCTCCGCTCCGAGTCTGGCCAGATTCATGGCACAAAAGGG
>JAGWBG010000274.1 GCA_021296015.1 Dehalococcoidia bacterium
TATGTTATGTTGTAAACGATGAAGGCCCGACCGACTGAGCCGGCGGGCCCGCTTTTGGCATTGCATTTTTGGGGTGCCGGGGTACATTTCGCTGCAACCGCCCGCCCAGCAAGCCCACGACAGATCGGATTCTCCGGGTAGGTCCGGTAAAGACTAACTGGCGCGTTTCACCTCAAGGGTCTCGCCCGGAGCAAGGGCCACACGACGCACGTTGATACCCAGCTTGAGCAGCCAGTATCCCAGGGTTGCTTTGCTTACCCCCAACTCCTCAGCGGTAACGGAGAGGCCCTTTTCGTTCACCATCTCGGGGAGAAGCCGCTCTAAAGGCCTCTGCTGACTATCTTCGACCCTCTGCATTAGCTTGGTCTTCCTGGCCATTCCTACTGCCTCCTAGGTAATTCTTTCGTCTCTAGATACAATATCACGCGTTCCGGCATTTGTCAATATCAGTATATAATTATTCTTAAACTATTTTAAGAATTTTCCAGAACTGTAAAATGTATAGAACGGTCAAAGTGTATTCAAAGGTAAGCGTATTACTCCGCTACAAAGACTCCCAGAACAGTCAGGCCGGTAACTGCGGTACCGGAAATGATAGCGCCCAGGGCTATCGGCGGTAAGGCTCGTCGGAAGGGTATCTCGAAGCCCCAAGCCGCCAGACTTCCCGTCCACACGCCTGTCAAGGGCAATGGTACGGCTACGAGCAGCGTCAGCGCCAATGCTCCATAGCGATGGAACCGCTCGGCATTCTGCTTTCTGAGGCGCTCGCTACGCCATAGAAGGAGCTTTCCAATGGGGTTGGGAAAGCTGGTCATGAACCTCCCCAGACGTGGGAGCACCAGCAGCCAGAACACTGCCGGCACAAGATTACCTATGACGGCTACCGGAAAGACTCCGTACCAGGGCAATCCGTAGCGCTGCATTCCTATGGGGACCGCAAGGCGTAGTTCTCCTATGGGGGTCATGCTCAGAAGAAATGTAAATATGTAATCCATGTGTAAGCCCCAGAAAAGCCTTTCGCTGAAATAGGCTGGCGGCCATCCCATACTATACTGGCCGCCAAGCCCTCGTGCAACGTGTTGCTGACGAGGGGAAAGCAGTCGGGATTTAGCTTTATCATTCACCTATATGTAAAATGCAGATGGCCGATGGACAAGTACCCAAAACCGTAGTAACCTCGTGGCAGGACATGCAGGAATCCGACTGATACATGAGCAGAGGGTGTGGAATGAAGGTAGGGAAATTCCCTGTAGATATGATGGAACGGCTCCTCGCCAAAGTGCAGATTAACGACGAGAGGGTCCTTTTAGGCCCCAGGATAGGAGGGGACGCAGCACTGATTGACTATGGCAACAATGTACTTGTAGCCAAGACTGACCCGGTAACCTTTGCCACAGATTTGATCGGCTGGTACGCGGTCCAGGTAAACGCTAACGAACTGGCTTGTACCGGCGCCTGTCCTCGCTGGTTCCTGGCTACGCTTCTTGTCCCCGAAACGTTCACTGAGGCAGAAGCAGAGGCAGTATTTGACCAAATTCTGCAGGCCTGCAACTCTCTCGGAATTACCTTAGTTGGAGGTCACAGCGAGGTAACCAGAGGTCTTTCGCATCCTATGGTAATAGGTTGTATGCTGGGAGAAGTAGAGAAAGGTAAATTAGTACATACAGGTGTCGCCAAAGACGGGGACAGCATAGTGGTCACCAAGGGTATTGCCCTAGAGGGAACTGCTCTGCTGGCGCGGGAAGCAGGGGAATCCCTGGCTGGTTCGGGCGTTAATGCTGGTACCATTGCCAGGGCAAAGGAATTACTATTTTACCCTGGTATAAGTGTACTGAAAGATGCTCATATAGCCTGCTCAAATGTAAAGGTTAACGCTCTCCATGATCCTACTGAGGGTGGCTTAGTAACCGGCCTTTGGGAAATATCAAAAGCGGCCGGAGTAGGCTTGGCTATAGAGGAAGGGAGTATACCGATTTTGCCCGAGTGTACAGAAATATGCCAAGCCCTCGGCCTGGACCCCCTCGGACTGATGGCATCGGGGGCACTACTGATAACCCTGCCCCCCGAAGACGTGCCCCAGCTTTTCTTAGCTCTGGAAAAAGAGGGAATCGAGGCTTTCGAGATAGGCCAGATTACCGGTTCGGAAGATGGTGTGCGGATGATCTCAACCTCAAGTCACGAACTGGAACATCTGCCTCAATTCGAGAGGGATGAGCTAGCCAGGTTTCTCAGCCAGTAGCGGCTACCCCCTGTGGCAGCGATGGGATAGCCCCACCTACGCGGACGAGTAGGTCCTGATGACCTCTTGCAGCTGGGCCAGAGTTATGTTACCCCCGCTGACAATTACCGCCACCTGCTTGCCCTTTATTGCGTCCTAATACTTGGTGGCCCCCGCCATCGCCGTAGCACCCGCTCCCACTGACAATGTATGAGCCTTCTCTAAGAGTACTGCTATCGCCTGTAGTATCTCCTGGTCATCCACCAGAACGAAGTCGT
>JAGWBG010000275.1:0-368 GCA_021296015.1 Dehalococcoidia bacterium
GAACGTCTGGGCTACCCCACACAGAAACCCGAGGCCTTGCTGGAACGCATCATCAACGCAAGCAGCAACGAGGGCGACGTAGTTCTGGACCCCTTCTGCGGCTGCGGTACGGCCATTGCCGCCGCCGAGAGGCTCAAGAGGCAATGGGTTGGCATTGATATAACTCATCTGGCGATAACCCTTATACGCCACCGGCTGCAAGACGCCTTTGGAAAAGACTTGCGTCCCTATGAGGTGATCGGCGACCCCAAGGACTTCGGAAGCGCCCAAGCCCTGGCCCAACAGGACCGCTACCAGTTCGAGTGGTGCGCTCTGGGGATAGAGGACGCACCGCCAGGCCAAGACAAGAAGAACGGCGCCGACTCGGG
>JAGWBG010000275.1:520-3008 GCA_021296015.1 Dehalococcoidia bacterium
CCTACAGGTCCGATGACTCAGGATGCTATTGCCGCCGGATTCTACGTACCAGAGCATTTCCCCGATCACAAGTTCCCCCGTGTGCAGATTCTGACCATAGAAGAACTCCTGTCCGGTTCCGAGCCTCTATATCCACGCTACGCCCCCCCAGCCACCTTCCGGCGTGCCCCTCGCCGGCGGCGTTCCCAGGGGCAGCAGGCGGTATTCTAGAGAGCCTACCCAACCCGTCATTCCTGCGGAGGCAGGAATCCAGGGACCGCCGCGACTCACGTCCATGCCTGAAAGACTGCCCTGTGTCTATATCCTTGCCAGCCAACGCAATGGCACCCTGTACATTGGTGTCACCTCGAATCTCCCGCAGCGGGTGTGGCAACACAGGGAGGACCTAGTAGAAGGTTTCACCAAACGGTATGGCGTCCACAGACTGGTCTGGTATGAAGTCCATTCAACGATGGAAGCCGCCATTCAGAGGGAGAGGCAACTCAAGGCATGGAGACGTGCGTGGAAGATACGGTTGATAGAGCAGTTCAATCCGGGGTGGAAGGACTTGTACGATGAGATACTGTAGTGGGTCGTCTGGTTGGCAACCCCCTGGATTCCAGCCTGCGCTGGAATGACGGCGTTCGGGTTCTCTGGATTTCAGGTTTGCCTGAATGGCGGCTTGGGGTCCCCTGGATTCCAGGCTGCGCTGGAATGACGTTGTTGTGGTCTTTACAAGAAGGATGCAACCTTCAGCAAAATTCGCATCGTGGCATTCGGATTCCGGCTCGTTTATAATGGGTGAGCTAAGGTTAGACGTGAAAATAGTCAGGAGGGTCTGAATGGACCGAGTCAAGTTTGTCGACAGCGACGCCCACGTGGTGGAGCCGGACAGCCTCTGGGACAACTACCTGGAGAGCAGGTACAAGGGGCGGATTAAGTCCCACCTGGCCTATGAACGGGCCACCAAGCCCACCGACCCGTGGACCATCAACGTCTCGGTGGAAGTGGACGACTTCCCGCCCCAGCCCATGAGGCGGGCCCAGAACGAGAAGGAAGACACGGAGCCGGAACCCCTGCGGGAAGCAGTGGGCGCCGAGGTCTTCACGATGGGAGTTGAGGAGTATTACGGGAGGTGGCAAGAGCGTGGCTTTGACGCCGAGACCTACCGGCAGGTCATGGACCTGTCGGGCATCGACCGAATGATTCTCTACCCCACCGTGGGCCTGTGGTCGACCTCCAGCCCCGACATGGAGCCTGAGTTCGCAGCCGCGGTTCGCCGCGCCTACAACACCTGGCTGGGAGACTTCACAAGGGACATAGGAGGCCGGGCCTACGGGGCCGCCTCCATTGACCTGCGCGACCCTGAAGCCGCGGCCCAAGAGGTGCGTCGCTGCGTCACCGAGTACGGCTTCAAGTCCGTTCACCTGAACCCGTCACCGGTGCCAGGCCGCCGGGTGTACGACCCCGAGTGCGACCAGGTGTGGGCCGCTTGCGCCGAGCTAAACGTGCCGGTGGGAGTCCATCCCAGCGCGTCCAACGGCCTGGACATGGGGATGATTCCCTACTACCTCCCTGACTTGAGGAACGTGCAGGGCACCGTGGCTTTCTCGATAGGCAGCATGCTCTGCTGCTCCGCCTTCATCATGGGAGGAGTCCTGGAGAGGCACCCCGGCCTCAGGGTTGCCTTCCTGGAGGCGGGCGCCGGATGGGCGAGCTACTGGCCCGAACGGATGATGTCGGGAATCAACGGGGGCAACCGCGGCCTCAAAATCAATGGCCTGACCAAGTCGCCGCAGGACTACTTCGCAGAGCAGTGCTTCATCGCCGCCGACCAGGATGACCCTGGGATACCTCTGGTGGCCCAGACGGTGGGAGAGCAGGTGCTCCTGACCGCCACCGACTTCGGCCACCCTGAGGGATACCGCTATCAGACCGCCTCCCGGGACTTCATGAACGTCCCCGGCGTGACCGACGAGACCAAGAAACGCATCCTCTGGGACAACGGAGTCAGGGCCTACGGCTTCTAGTTCCGGCAATCTATTGAAGTCCAGAGTGAAGGGACGCCGACTTGGGCGTCCCTTCTTTTTCTTGAGGGTTGGCGCCTGCAAGATATCGGCCAGAAGACCATAACGATACTATGTACCATAGAAGAGACTTACCATGTATACTTGAATACTGGGTTTATTCCTATATTTGGATTTCTAGCCGTTAGAGGTTCGTGATGCGCAATGGATTGCTTCTAGGTGGATTAGCTCTGGTTGTTGCCGTAGCTGCATTGGTGGTCGGCATTGTCGCTTTGCTCCTCCCCGCCAGCGATTCTGACGGAGTCTCTGATGATATTGAGTTTCATTTATCTGACCCTGGCGAATTCACAGTTGACCTGGTGGCCGAGGCGCTACGACGTTATAACGATGAAGGGCGGGAGGCCACCGTCAGCTATTACAACTCGTCTGAGGGTGTCGATGGGGAATGGTATGTCTTTATATTCGATGAGGACGAAAAACTG
>JAGWBG010000275.1:3403-3731 GCA_021296015.1 Dehalococcoidia bacterium
CCGACAATCTGATCGCCCATGCGGATCCAAACCAACTCGGCCGCGACTTGAAGGGCGACCTTGGCGTCGACGCTACCGGTTACATGTTCGGCGACGTGATGTTGAGCGCAGACGAGCAGGGCCTATGGGTGGACTATCTGTTCCTGAATCCCATCACCGGCAACCAGGAGTTCAAGCATTCCTGGGGGGTGCGGCTCGACGGTCTGCTGTTTGGGTCCGGCTGGTATCAGGTGCTTCCCGCTTCCCCAGTTGAAGTTACCAAGGCGGATCCCACTGCCTATACCCTAGCCTTAGTGGACCAAGCCCTCCAACGCTATAACGACGAAGG
>JAGWBG010000276.1 GCA_021296015.1 Dehalococcoidia bacterium
GACTGCTATGGCGACGCAGCATAGTAGCACAAGTAGAGAGGGGGCGTACATCCGTACACCCCTGCCAAATAACCTGATAGCGTGGACAATGGTCCATTGGGGGACATACACATCTATACTACTTCCAACTCCTCTTCGGAGATTGTCCCGTCCAGGATTCGGAACGCTCGTACCAGGGGATTCTCCTTGTCCATGAGAGATATGATGATGTAGTAGGCTTCGGGCCAGGCGGCCAGACGCACGTCGGTGGAGGACGGGTATGCCTCCGAGTGGGTATGAGAGTGATAGACTGCCCTGTACTCCCAGGTGTTGTCCTCCATCTCGTTCCACACCTTGATTAGCTCCTTGGAGTCCCAGCTAAAACGATAGGGGCTGCTCTCCACGTTGGTCATACGGAAGAGCTTGCGGAACTCTCCGGTAGTCCCGGCCAGGACGCCACAGCACTCGATGGAATCGTCCTCAAGGGCATGGGCTATCATCTCATCATGAAGGCGTTTCTCGATTCGGACCAAGGTATCCCCTCCTGCAAAGATGTTCTGGCTATAAGTTAATCTGTAACTCTTGCTTTTGCAACCTCGAACCCGTGTGACACCACCGGCCCTCGTCCCTCATCCAAACGGTGTATAGGGTATAATTCTACATGTGAACACCAATCTCAAGAAGCTACTGATGACGGGCCCGACTAGATTCCCCGCGGCGAGGCCGATAGCAACGACGGCAGCCCTCCTTCTGCTCGTGTTGTTATTCCTGGTGCCGTTCCACCTCACCACTCCGGCGGCCTTTGCTGCGGATGAAGACATACGCGTGCTCTCCAGCGAAAGGGACGTACACTTCCCCGAAGACATAGTCCTCAGTCTGGAGGTAGAGGGCGAGTCGGAGATAGTGGAAGTCAGGCTGTATTACAAGGCATCACCATCGGGAATATGGACCTATGACTATCGCGAATTATCCCCTTCGCAACACGTGGAGGCCAGCTTCAACCTGGACCTCTCGGGCATTAACTACCTGCCCCCCGGTACGGGTCTGGAGTATTACTACTTCATCCGGGACTCTTCGGGCAATACCCATGAAACCAGCCATGAGACCTTTATATACGTTGACGACAGATTCCAGTGGCAGAGCACTACCGTGGGACCACTTACCATATTCTGGCACGACCTACCAGAGAGCCGGGTGGAGAACGTGGCCCGAAGGGTCGAAAGCTCTCTGAGGGATATTGTGGAACTTTTGCAAGTGGACCTGGACCATGTACCACTGAGGGGCGTTATCTATAACACCATGTCCGAGGCCCAAGAAGCGTTCCCGTTCCAGAGCCGGGCCATTACTCAAGAGCAGGTATTTCAGGGGTTCGCCTTCCCCGAGAAGGGGGTGTTCGTTGGGGCAGGGCTGCAGGCCGACCTCATTACCCACGAGGCGGCTCACTTGATAATGGAGGAGGCGGTCTCCTCACCCGGGACGAGAATCCCATCATGGGTCAACGAGGGCTTTGCCAGCTATATGGAGCCCAACGCAAGAGGGTTCGACGGGGGTTTCTACGGCGAACCCAGCCCCGACCTTATGCCCTTGAGGGGTATGGAATCTATTCCTGGCAGGCCAGAGGCCATCCGGTACTTCTATCGCAAGTCCGAAAGTGTGGTGGGCTACCTGCTGGAGACTCACGGAGTCCCCAAGTTCCGGCTCTTTCTTGAACATTTGGACGAGCGGAAGAGTGTGGACCAGGCCCTCAACGCCTCCTACGGCTTTGGCATTGACGACCTGGATAGGCGATGGTCGTCTGCCGTTGTTCCGAGCGAGAATGGCGACGAGGGGGGTGGCAGTTCACCCTTTTACTATCTGGATATATTCCTTTTAGTCGCCGTTGCCCTGGTGGCGACGGTAATATTTGCAGCCAACTACCTGTTGAGAAGATTGAGGAGGGCAAGAGAGGAGCCGGAGGATGGCCTGACGGATGAGGAATGGGAGGGGCGGCCATAGCCCGTCTGTGGGGCGGGAGTAAGAATTGGTGGGTTGACCCTCTTGACACCGGCTCTGGCTTTGATTATGATTACATGTACGAAAGCTCACGGGAGCTTTCCGCACTTTAACAATTGGATAGTGGAAGGAAGGTAAGGTTACTGATAGAGAGTTTGATCTTGGCTCAGGGTGAACGCTGGCGGCGCGCCTAATGCATGCAAGTCGAGCGAGCCAACTTCGATTCGTCGGAGTTGGAAAGCGGCAGACGGCTGAGTAACGCGTGAGTAACCTGTCCTCTGGTGGGGTAAAACCCCGAGAAATCGAGGCTAATACCGCATAAGGTCCTCCGGCCATGGCCGGAGGAAGAAAGCTTTCTTGCAAGAGAGCTCCAGAGGAGAGGCTCGCGTCCTATCAGGTAGTTGGTGGGGTAATGGCCTACCAAGCCTATGACGGGTAGCTGGTCTGAGAGGATGACCAGCCAGAGGGGGACTGAGACACGGCCCCCACTCCTACGGGAGGCAGCAG